>JAGREJ010000072.1:0-36314 GCA_020446595.1 Novosphingobium sp.
TTCCGATACGAAGTAGCGCTTCTCGTCGGTGAACCGCACCGCCAGTTCGCGCGGGCTGAGATCGGTTGTGTCAGCTTCCAATGCCATCTCGATAATCTGGGCCTGGATGTCATCGCCGATCCGGTTCCACACCCGCCTTGGCGCCGAAGGTCGATCTTCCAGCGCCTCGGGCCCACCTTCGAGGAAGCGATCATACCAGCGGTAGAACGTCCGGCGGGCGATACCGAGTTGGTCCAGCGTGCGCTTCGCGGGCAGGTGCGACTGTTCGACGAGCCTGATGATCTCGAGTTTCTCAGATGCCGGATACCTCATGCGTCGTCGCCCCCATCCGCGATCATGCTTTTTTTCAGTAGACGGTTCTCCAGCGTCAGGTCGGCAACGCATTCCTTCAGGGCACGGGCTTCGCGGCGCAGGTCCTGCACCTCGCCCGTGGTCGCGGCACGGGCAGTGTCGCCGGCCAGGCGGCGCTTTCCTGCTTCCATGAATTCCTTCGACCAGGTGTAATACAGGCTCTGGGCAATGCCTTCCTTGCGGCACAGCTCGGCGATGCTGTCCTCGCCGCGCAGGCCGTCGAGTACGATGCGGATCTTGTCCTCGGCTGAGAAATGCCGGCGGGTCTGCCGCCGGATGTCCTTCACCACCCGATCCGCAGAGGGCTTCGCCGGCGATTTTGCATTGGAGGGTTTGGGCTTCATCTTCGTTCCTTCGTCACTGCGACGAAGCCCAAACCCTCCTTAAATCACAACCTCAAATCTGTGCCATTGGCGCTGACGGGGGACAACGCCCTCCCAGAACAACTGTGAACTTGGGAGCGAACTCCCAGTTGATCTGGCCGAAGGCCGAATAGCTGTTCGTCTTCAGTCTGAAGACGGCCAAGGGGTCAATCCCATTCGCCAGCGCGCCCGGGATTCCAAAGCCCCCCGCGGCGGGGGGAAGCTCAAAAACGAGCGCGAAGTACGACCCAGTCGGGCCTAGGATGCCCTGCGCATTGAACGCATTGTCGTGCAAGTAGTACAGACCCGCCTGCCAGTTCAGACCTGGAGCATTGTGAGAAAGCCGCAACTCCGTGGAGAATGTCTGGATATCGGCCTTGTTGCCGAACGTGAAAACGTTGCCCGGCGAGGAGTCGGCATCGAGCAGGAAGGTTTTCTTGTAGCGGTTATAACCGGAAATTAGCGTGAGGTCAGAATTACCAACCTTCCCATCGAGATGTCCTGAGAAACTGTAGGCGTCGAACCGGTTGAGGTTTGACAATGCGTAGTCTTTCGATAGCTGCCGCTTGTTGATGTCCACTGGCGTGTAGCCGAACCAAGTCGCACCGGGGAAGCGCGTCATGCTTGCACCTGTCGGCGCGAAGATCGGCCCATTGCCTTGCTGAAACGCCTGGAAAGCAAAGATTGCCGGGTTGAAGTAATTGTTACCGTCAGCCCCGATCACGCTGCGGGTGTCATTCGGCCCGGTACGCACAGTGTTGACCACGTTCCCGAAAGCATCGACCACTGGAGTTGCAACTGAAGAAGCCCAAGGGGATTCGGAGAAGCGCTGACGCGTCCCGCTGACCGATAGGCGAATGCGCCAATCGGGCGCGACCTCCGCAAGAAGCTGAAGGCGGCCCGAGAGAGAGTCCTTGCGACCCAGATCTTGGCCCTGAGGAGACGTTCTGGGGATAAATGACTGAATTGCCGCCGGATTGTTTCCGGCCGGAAAAACGTTCCGCCACATCGCTCCGTTGTAATTCCACGCTCCTGAGGCCCGCAACGCAACCGAATTCCCGAGGGGAATGTTGATGGCGCCATCAACCGAGGTCGTGTCGAACCGTCCGTAGGACGCATCCAGGTGGCCTTCCATGACAGCGAGTTTCGGCGTCTGGACCACCATGTGCACAAGTCCACCCGTCGCGTTGCGACCGAACAACGTGCCCTGCGGCCCTTTCAACGCTTCGACGCGCGCCAGATCAAACAACGCCATCGACTGCCCCTGCTGCGAGGCGATATAAATGTCATCAACGTAAACCGCGACAGGCCCTTCGATGGCGTCGTTAAAATCGCTCTGCGTCACGCCGCGAATTGAGAACTGGACACTTTGCCCACCGTAGGTGCCCGAGAGATTTACCCCGGGAGTCAAAGCTGCGATGTCTGAACTGGTGGCGACACCGCGTTCCTTCAACGTGTCACCGCTAAACGCGGCGATCGCAATCCCCACGTTCTGCGCCTTTTCGCTGCGGCGCTGCGCGGTAACGATGATTTCTCCGGGGGTGGTGGAGACGCCTTCAACCTCTGCATTCTTCCCTTCCGAATCCTGCCCATAAGCAGTGGACGGTTGAAGAAGGGACATCAGGGCTGCAAGCGCCGAGCCGCACGCAAACTTGGCTCGGAGAGATCCCCGCCCTACATCTAGGTTGATTGGCATCGGCAAATCCCCTCCATTTAACAGTTTTATTGTTCGGCTGGTTCAAGCATATCCAGCCAATTGAAACTGCATTATAAGGCATATTAGGAGCAAACCCGTCTGGGGGCGATAAGGGTTGGCTACTGAGGCACTAGGGGATCGCGGTGGATTAGAGGCACCTCGCGCCAAAATCGCAACGCTGACACTTTGTGAGGAGTAGCTAACAAGGTTGTTGTCGTGGCCGCATTCCGCCCGAGCCGAGCCAGAGATGTGAGGTTGGAGAACGGAATTTACACCGGCTCAATTTGATCAACCCCGGCAACTACAAATTGGTTTGCGGTGAGCATGCGAAGAAGATCGATTTCCCCATGATATGCTCATGCGAGAATAGGCTAAGGGGACCAGTTGGATGACATTGATTAGCCGCTAGGCTCGCTAACTCTTTACAAGAATTCACTCCCCGCATGGTCGTCAAACAGTTCAGCGGACCGGACATAACCGAGCAAGACCTCCACCTTCTTGTGCCGCGACACCTCCTGCATCTTGGCAATGGTCGCCCCAGTGCGCGAGGCCTCGGTGAGGAACCCGGCCCGCAAGGAATGGCCCGCCACCGTTTCGGGATCGAGTCCGACCCGCCCCGCGTATTTCTGGATCAACCGCGCGATCGAGCGGTCCGACATCGGCTTGTCAGTCAGCCTGCCCTGCGGGTCGATCTGGTAGAACAACGGCCCCGCGCCGCCGCCACGGACCGCCAGCCAGGCCTTGAGCCGCTCAACGGGTTTGAGTGTCTTGCCGGAGGGGACCGCGATCACCTGCCCCTCACCCTCCTGGTCGGTCTTCGAATGCCGCACCGTCAGCTTCAGGCCCTTGTCCACCAGTTCCACATCGCGCCTTTCGAGCGCGACAAGTTCCGAGCGGCGGAGTGCTGCGCCGAGGCCCATAGCCAGGATCGCCCGGTCGCGGATCGTGCGGGTGCCTTGCCCATCGGCGGCGGTTATCATCGCCGCCAACTCGCTGGCGGTAATCGCCGCCTTGCGGGCGCTGGGCCGCGCGCGTTGCTCCCGGCGGATACCAGCGAGTGTGTCGGCAATGGCCATTTTCTCATCGCGGGCTGTTGGCACCAACAGGCCGTCCTGACGATGCTTCCACCCGATCGCCGCGAGATGGCGGCCGATGGTGCTGTCCGCCTTGCCCGCCATCGCGAGCGAGGCGAGGTATGTCGCTACCGCCTCAGACCGCGCCGGGAGCGGATCGAGCCCGCGTTCATCGCACCAGCCTTCGAACTGGGCCCAGTCGCTGGAGTAAGCGCGGATGGTGTTGGCGGCTTTGGCCTGGGCGCGGTAAACCCGCGCTGCTGCGATCTCGTCGCCCAATATCCTCCCTGGGTCTGAGATCACGGCAGAGGATGCCGCTGCGACAGGGTTTACTGCGACCCGGGTCTCGCCAACGGCGGCATCCTCGCTGCCATCCCCCATTTTCTCGCCCTTCGCCGCGCCCAACCGAGCCTTATTTACCTCCTTTTTCACTGTCCGTGAAGAGCCATTATCGGA
Source organism: Novosphingobium sp. (assembly GCA_020446595.1). Lineage (GTDB taxonomy): Bacteria > Pseudomonadota > Alphaproteobacteria > Sphingomonadales > Sphingomonadaceae > Novosphingobium. Next base: position 3,939 of record JAGREJ010000072.1, read on the forward strand.
CAGTGATGGTGCCATACAAGCGACGTATACTTTTCTGGCCGATAGTATATTTTCCGGTCGATGGCCCCCTCCCCTGCCCCTTGGCCCATCGCGCTCGCGCGGATCGAAGGCGCCCTGCCCTTCCTCGACGACGACCTTGCCGCAAGTCTCGCGCTCGCCACGCTGCGCCGCCTGTGGCGCGTGCATGTCCGCGATTTTACGTTTGAGAACATTGGGATAGAGCATGACCCAGGGTTAGAATCCGCGGAGCTTATGCGCAGCTGGTATGGCGAGGAACGGCGCGACATGCTGTCTTGGATTAGTCGGCGCGGCCCCCCTCCCCTCGCCTGCGCCGCGCGGATCGCGCTCAAGGCCAAGGGCGTCAGCGAAAGCTTCACCAGCAGCTTCGATCCCGCCGATCGCTGTGAACGGACAAAGAACACTGCATCCGACACCCCACGCCAATTCACCTGACCGACAAAATTCTCTGCACCGGCGTTATTTCCTGACACCCTTCAACATACGCGCCGCCGCGTTGGACGACGGAGCGAGCTTGCGGCCGTAGCGGAGTGCAGTGGCGGTCGAGGTCCATCGCAATGCCTGCGCGATCGGTCCCGCATCCTCGCCATTGGCGAACAGATCCTGGGTCAGGCCGACGCGCAACGAATGCGTGCTCAGCGCATCGATCGCATGGTCGAGATCGGCGCCCATGAGATCGACCAGGCCCTGGTCGGCTGCGGCGAGCGCCGTGCGCTTGATGATCAGCCGCATCGCCGCCGGCGTCAGCGCGCGCTCGCCAATTCCGTAGGTCACCGTGGCCGCGCGCGCAGGCCGCGCCGCCATGCGTTCCCGATCGACCCGGGCATGATAGGCCAGATCCTCGATCGCGAGCGCCCGGCGCGCTTCGCGGGGTTTGGTCCGGATCACCGCTACGCGGCGGAACAAAGCGCCCGCGCGGATTGATGCGGCCTCGCGCCAAAGAGCGACACGCCGCATCGTGTCGGGCGACAGCCACACCCAGGCTCCTTGCCCTTCCTGGTCGGCTTTCGAGTGGGGCACCTCGAGCAGCCCCGACCCATCCTCTTGCGCTTCCATCAATTCGACGGCGACGGCCACCAGCTCCGATACGCGCAAACCCGCATCATAGCCGAGCGACAGGATCGCCGCGTCGCGCAGGCCAGCGACGTCGCGCCCACACGCCTCGAGCAGCACCGACAGCGTGAACCCCCTGACGGCTTCCCGCCCGATCCCTTCGCCGAGCCGCAACGGGCCGGCCTGGCGCTGCCGGACTCCGGCCCGACGCCGCAGCCCACGCAGCGCATCGCGGACCACGACGGCACCGACGGGGCTTGGAACGTCGAGAAGGTGATGGGCCACCGCCAGCGAGGACAGGCGCCGGGACACGGTCGCCGGCTTGAGCCGCCGCGCCTCGCAATAGTCAATATAGGCGACAAGCCGCGCTTCGTCGGCGGGCAGGCCGATCCCGCCGCGCTCGGCCGAGAAGCGCGCGTAGCAATCGAGATCGACCGCGAGCGCCTTGATGCTGGCGGGCGCCCGCGCCTCGATGCTCTTCTGGAAGTTGAGTTCGACCAGGCTGGCGCCTTCGCCTGTCAGCTCCTGAAGCAACTCGACGAGCTGGACCGCGCGATCTTGCGCGGCGCCCGACCGCCGCTGGGGCAGCGGCGCCTCGCCGGGTGCCAGGATCGTCACGATCTCCGCGGAAACCGAGCGCTTGGGCATGGGCAGACGCTCTGTCTGTGCAGCGATCGACAGGACGGATTTGGCGCGCATACCGAGGGACTATAACCCCGATTTCGCCGAAGTCACTATCGATAACACTCTATTATCGATAGTGCAAAAAAGGGCGTGCTAGGGATGGTGCAGTTAAGGCAGTTTAGGTTACCCTTGCGACATGCCCGATTTTTGCGATCCATCGACCCGATTCCATCCGCTCCGATCGGACGAAGATGCGCCGATCGAAGACCTGATGACGGCAAGGGTGCGCGCGGCGCTCACCTGGGGCCAGCTGCAAGGCCGTTTAGCGCATGTGCCCGCGCAAGTTGCGCATCAATTCTGCGCCGCGCTCGCCCGCCTGCTCCTCGTCGAAGCGCTCACGGGTAGCGGCTTTTCCGGCGCGAACAGCTGGTTTTCCGCATGGTTTTCCGGCCTCCAGCCCGTGCCCGACGCCACCGCCCATGTCGCAGCCCCGCCCTCGCTGGTCGCCGACACGCTGCTCGCCGAGCTCTCGCTGTCGGCCTGGGCGCCGCTCGCCGACACGGCCATCCAAATCCGCGCCGCAGCGCATTTCCATCGCGGCGAGGGCGCCCCGCAAGGCGAGCGCGGCGATGCCCCCGCGTTCGCCGTAGCGGAAGCGGCGCGGCTCGCCGAGCCGCCCGCCGACGATCGCGCGGACGACTGGCCCCTCGCCGCGCTCGATCGCCTGCATCGGGCCGCGGCCGCCTCGCCGCATTTCGCGCCCACCGAGCGCAGCTACCAGCTGCTCCCCCTGCCCGCCGGGCCGGTCTCCTTCGAGCAGACGCGGACGGCCACGCCGCTGTGGGCGCTCGATCTCCTCGCCGGCGCCCTGATCGCGCGGAGCGCGCCAGCGACCAGGCCGCTGCCCCTGCCCGGAGCCGTGCGCGCCGAGGCGCTCAGACCCGAGCTCTGGTCCCGCGAGCGCGCCATTATCACGGCCGAGGCCGCCGGCGAAGCTGCGCAGCGGCTGAGCGACCAGCTCGATGCAGCCCATGCGAGCGTGCGCGAAGTGCATGAGGCGATGACCGTCCTGCGTTCGACCTCGCGCGCGCCGCGGCTCTACCGGCTGCTCGCGGGCTTCGGACCGCTGCGCCCGCTCCAGATCGAGAAGGCCCTTGGCGTTTCGAAAAACGGCGTGCGCGATCTCGTCGCCGCCCTCGTCAAAGCGGGCCTCGCCGAGCGGGCGGCGTACGAACATCACACGATCATCCGCGCCCTGCCCCGCGCGCGCCGTGCCACGCTGGCGGCCGAGGGTGAAAGCAGATCCGTTGAAACCAGCTCCGGCGCGACGTTCGCCGCGTTCGACGCGGCCATGGCCGATGTCGAGCGCGTGCTCGCCCGTATGGAGACGGCGCGCGAATGACCCCGGCGAAAACTTCAAATCGACGCGCCCGATACGGGACTCGCGCCGCCGTTTCAGACCATGACCTGTCTTTGAACGATCAAAGGAAAGTTCGCGCAAAAGCCCCTGGGAGCGCAAAAAGGCGGTCTCGGATAGGAGGGGCGCCCAGAGGCCGCCACCACGCCCTACGGGCCTCCTGAGGGCAAATTCGCGCGAAATGCCCAATGGGCGACCGTCGCCGTCCGGCTTTACCATCCGCGCCCATGACCCGGCAGATCGAGCAGGATGCGAAACCTGGGAGCGGCGAAGCAGGCGGCGAGCCGCGCCCGCCACAGATCGCCATTCGCGCTGCAAGCCGGCTCGGCGCAGCCGGCGGACATCGCCGCGCCCACCATCCCCGATGCTTGCAGGTAAAACAGCGCCTCCTGGAAACCACGGCGCTGCGCTGACATCGCCGCGCTCTCCGTCGCGGCGGCGTCTCGTACCGCGCGCGCCAGCGCCGCGCGGCGAGCCTTCAGCCCCTGCATCAAATGGGCACGGGGATAATTGCGTTTGGCCTGCTCGAGCTGCTCGCAGACCATGGTGAGCCGGCGACGCTCGCGGTCGAGCTGCCGCAGGCCGACCCTGGCGATCGCCTCCGCCAGATCCGATAATTGGGGTCCGACGCCGGAAGCCGCCTTTCGCGGCAGGCGTGCCGGCTGCGCATCGAAGCGGAAGATTTGCTCCCATCGCCCGGCTTTCAGCCCGTCACTGCTGTGGAGCGCCGCCAGCAGCAGATGACGCACCGGAGCGTAGTGGAAGCGGTTGCCGACCAGCGCCGCCCGGTACCGCTCCCAACCTACCCGGTCACCGGGGCGGGCGCCGCGGATTTGCTCCCGCGCAATCATCCCGTTCCACAGCACTCGGGTTTTGACGAAGGCAAACCGCGCCATTTGCGCGCGCGTGCGCGCGACCCGGGCCGCGAGCGCCCGCTCGGCGGCCTGCGTCCGCCCCAGGGCCCTGATCCCCGCAAGATCGGTCAGCAACAGCGCATGACGGTCGCAGAAGGTCGTCACGCGCAAGATCCAGCTCCGCTCGATCCGCCACGGCGCGCCGGACACCAGCCAGTCAAGCCAGCACTGGGCGCAGCCGATTGACCGCAGCGTCAGCGGCAACAGATCGCCGCGCCCACAGCCGACGAACGTCCTAGAAATCGCCTTCGCGGGCACCATCGTCGCCCACGCGAGCCGTTCTACCATCACCTGGCGGCGGTCCGGCACGCCAGCGACCGCCGGCGCCGGCGCGGCCAACCAAGCCGATGCGCGCGACGTGGCCGGTACGCGCGACGTGGCCGGTACGGGCGACACGGCCAGGTCGCGATCGGCGAGCGCCGCGTCGATGCCGAGATGGCGAAACAGCGCTTTGGGCGTGGTCTCATGACGCGCGGCCAGGCGGCGCAGCCAGGATTCGAAACATTCCTCGGGCAGCGGCCTCACCCGAAACGCCAGCGGCTCGATCTCCCGCCCGCTCATTCCGGGCTATAAGGCGTAAACAATTGCAGCGCCTCGGTGATATCGTCCTGGGTCACGAACCGGCGGTCATGCCGCCGCGCGACCTTTCCCGACCAGTGCAGGATGCGCTTGAAGTTCCCGGTGACCCCGCCGCTGGTCCGCCAGATGCGCTCGGCGAACGCGGGTTCGGCGAGATGGTCGGGCTCCTCCATCCCCATGCCGCGGGCCAGCGCGCGGATCAGGCGCTGCGCGGGCTCGCCCGGCTCCCATAACGGCAATTTGAGGATGATTGAGCGGTACGCCAGCTCGACATCGTCGGCGAAGATCTGCCGGGCGACATCGAGGCCCGCCACGACCAGCGGCACATTGCCCGCGCTCATCAGGAAGCGGAACGCATCGAGCGTATCGCGCCGCGCAACGCCGCTCGCGGTCAGGATCACATGGACATTGTCGATCGCGACCAGCCGCGTGCCCTGTTCGGCCAGCAGGTCGACGACCTTCAAATCGGCGGTTTTGTGCGTGTTCGTGCGGATCGGCCAGCCCTGTTTCCAGAGCAGGGCGAGGTTGATCTTGAGCGAGGTCGGACTCGAGGGAATGACCGTGCGCAGCACGGGCTGATAGCGCGCCTCGCCCCAATCGGCGGGCTCGGGAAAGGCTTCGGCAAGGCGGCGCTGCGCTTCGCGCAGGATCGAGGTTTTGCCCATGCCGGACTGTCCGGTGAGCACGATGCAGGTCGGGCGTTCCTCGGGATCGTCATGCGCGACATCGACGATCGTCTCGACCGCGTTCCGCGCTTCTTCGAAATCGATCCAGAAGGAGGGCGCCAGCGATGGCGCGGTCGCAGCGGCGCTCATGTCCGCTCCTGCAACCAGTCGTCTTCGCTGAGCTCGGCGACCGGTTTCCAGTCAATGGGCGGCTTTTCCGGCGCTTCGCCATACCGGAGGTCCGCGAGCGTCGTCCCCTCGCCTTCGCGGCGCTTTGCCTGGCGCCGCGCCGCCTTCGTGCGAACGCGGGCGCGGTGGATTTCCTGATTGGCGGCGGCCACCGCCCGCGCCGTCGCCGCGCGACCGCCATCGGCCTGGTAGGCCCGGCCTAGCGCCCGCACTCCTGCCCTGGCGGCCTCCCAATCCGCCTCCCAGACGTCGGGATAGTCGCCGACAACCGGCAATTCGACATAGCGGCCGTCGAGGTCGGCGTAGATATGCTGGATCGTCCGCTCATCCCAGCTGATCTCGACCCTTTGGCCGATCCTGGCGGCAAGCATCGGGTGCCAGTAATGGCGATATCTGATCTGGATACCCTTGGCATGGACCGTGAGCGACTTCGACGGCAGAAACTGGCGGAACAGTTCGCCCGCATCGACCGACACGGGCAGCAGCGGGCTGTGCTTCGCCGCCTCGCGCTCCCACATCTGGGCCGGACACAGGCCGCCCAGCGCGCTATGCGGCGCGTGATGATAGATCGCGATCTGGCACAGCAGCCAGCGCTCGAATTCCACAAGCGTCATCGCCGCGTCCGCCTCGGCATCATAGCCGTCGCGCGCCGCCACGTTCGATCCGGTCGCACCGGGCAAAAGCCGCAGTTTTCCAATCATCGTGCCGATCAGCCGCTCGATATGCCCGCCAAGATGGGCCGGCCCGGGCCTCCGCACATCGGGGCCAATCCCATTGCGGACGCAGGCGCGCCGGAAGGCTTCGGAGCGATGCGGTTTGGCCTGATCGGCATGCAAGCGCCGGAACAAACCGTGCATCGGATAGCTGACATCGACGCCCAGGTGGGCGAGGGCCGGCTCTTTGGGCAACACAGCGCTCGCAACCGCCCGTCCGCACCGGAATATCGAGGGGTCGCCGAAGCTGACATAGTAACCAAGAATGGACCGGGTCCAGATTTCGATGAGGAAGGTGATCCACGGTCTTCCGAGCTGTTCGCGCCGCAGACTATCGACCAGGATGACATCGCCCTTGGTGTGATCCATCTGAACCAGGTCGAGAAATCCCTCGCTTGCATATTCGCCGGGGTGCGGTTCATGGGCGCTCCGCGTCTTCGATCCCATCGTCGCTTTCGCCCAAACACGGCTCGGAATCTCAGCCAGAAGCCGCTCGATCGTCTTCTCGCTTGGGATCAGATCGGCGGGAAAGCGATGATCTCCGTTGTCCGCGTGCAACAGGCCCCAAATCTGCCGCGCCGCTTCCGCACGCGATGGCGGCACCATCTTGAGCGCAATTTCGTCGATCAACGTCTCGATGGCGGCCCTCACCTCGGGATCGATCCTGTGCGATCCAACAGCGGGTCCACGCGGTTTTGGAGCCAGCGTTTCCGCGACCGGATGCACCCGGAAGCGCGCGGCCAGTGTCCGTATCTGCCGCTCTTTAAGGCCGGTTGCCTCGGAAATCGCCTGAACCTGAGCCGCTGTCACCGGGCCGGAAAGCGATATATGTCGCCGGAAATGGGGGTAGAGAGCCAATCCCGCCTCAAGCGATTTGAGGCTCCGCCGGGGCGCTGGAGACGGCTTGCGCTCAATCACGGAACGGGCTCCCCAATGATTTTTGCTGTCCGCGAAATGTAGCTTATTTTGTCGAACACCGCGACGTGTATATTGCCCTAGACAGAATTACTCGCAGAGCATCCGATATAATATATTGATATTACATGATATTATTGAAATGTAGCCTATTTTGTCGGCTGACAGTTGCTACAATGGGTGAGCCGTTCGCCACCTACTCCGGGTGGCTGCGATCCCTCGGCGATCGCTCCGAACATCACTGGCGCGAGGCCCTGCCCTTCAGTTTCGAAGAGCCCGAGGGCTGGAGTTCGGCTCCCACGCTCCTCCGCGCGCTCGGCGTGCTCGATCTCTGGTCGAGAAGGGATGCGACGATCAATGTCTGGCTCGCGTTTCCGGCACTCTGTGCGCGCATGGGTCTGAGTAGCTCCCCCTTGCCCTCGCTCGCGCTCGGCGACCCGGCACTGCGTACGTTGCATGGCCCGCGGGTCGCGCAATTGCGGCGCCTCCTGAAGACGATACGGGAGAATTGCGAAGATGGGCTTGCACGCCTCGACCGGCTCGAAAAATGGCGCCGGGACTTTGCCGCCGTCATTGCCGGAGAATTGCGGCCGGGGCAGCTTGAGGACCTCGGGAAGCTTGCCCTGACCACGCCGGCCGTCTCGGCCCGCGGCGTCAGTAATCGCCTGGGCATGACGGTATCGGGTGCGGGCAAGCTGCTGGCCCGCGCCGCCGAGCGCGGACTCTTCGTGGAAGTCTCGGGACGCACGAGCTGGCGGGTCTACATCACAAGCGAGGCCGGGATCGCACTCGGGATTCTTGCGGCACCGCGGGGTCGGCCACCCTCCCCTCCCCCGCCCTCGCCCGGTCTGGACGCCGTCCTCTGCGCTTTTGACCGCGAGATGGAAGCGATCGACCGGCTCCTCGAGAAGGGTTAAACGTGACCCCTACGCGAGGAGCTTTTCGATCGCGCTCATGAGCTCGCTCTTGGACGCGCCCGAGCCGGGATGCACCTTGATCGTCACTCCCTCGCCTCGTGCAGGACGCGTGACCGTGAGCATCGGCTTCCCCGTCTTGGCTTTGAGCAATGTCGTATTCGCCTTCGCGGACCGACTGGCCGGGGCCGTGGTGGCGCGCAGCAGACGCTTGGCCGTTTCCGGACCCGACAGCGCATCTTCACCGGCCGCCCGTGCCGATATGATCACTTGCGCTTCCTCTTCCATGCTCTGGCGCGCGCGTGCGTCCTTCACCAAGGGCTTCAGATCGCGCGCTATTCGCACCGTAATATCGTGCCGATCGGCGAACGCCTCAACCAGCGGCGCGGGCAACCGGGCAACGTTGAGCATGCGATTTAGCCAAGAGGAAGAAATGTTGAGATGCTCGGCCATTTGCGCGAGCGAGCCTTCGTAGAACTCCGCCAGCGCGGTTTCGTACTCATGGGCGCGCTCCCAGTCGGTGATGTCCTTGCGGGACCGGTTCTCAACATCAGAAACCCGGAAGGCTTCCTCGTCCGTGAGCTGCTGAACAGTGACGAGATATTCGAACTCAGGGTGATTGTGTTCGCGCAGCCAGCGCACCGTCCACCAGCGGCGCACGCCCGCTATGATCTCGTAGTCGAAATCAGGATCATCGCGCAGGCGCCGCACGATGGCGGGGATTCGCTGCTTCTTGGCCGAGAGGAATGCGTCGATGAGGTCGCGGCAGCTTTCCTCCGTGAGATGGTCAAGGTCGCGGTTGTGCAGGCGCCAGGGCCTGCAACGGGCCGGGTCGACGAACTCTGTCCGGTCGGTCACGACCTTGCCCGAGGCCAAGCGGTTGAGCGCCTCGCTGCGGCTCGCCATGACGCTCCGCGCCGGCGCGGCCTCATCATCTGTCAGGTCTTCATCAAGTGAATCCGTAAGCAGCGAACTGAAGCCTTTGTTGCCGTTAGCCATGGTTCAAACCCTTCCTTATTTCCTGCGTTCCGGAGCGAAATTGCCACGTGGCAATTTCACCGGCAGGGGTCGCTTGGCCCGCGCGATCTGCGCGCCCCCGCGTGGCCTCCGACGCCGGCGTGAAAATGCATATCTCTCTGATTCTACGCGAGGAAAACCGACAATTGCCACGTGGCAATTTCATGATCCGCCCTCCCCTTGCCTCCTACTCCAAGACGCGACGACGTCAGTTTCGATCTCTTCGCACACGGCGTTCAGATACTTAAGGCAGCGCACGTGAACATCGCGCGAAGTTACGGGCCGGTCGAGTTCAAACACCGTCTTGAGCCTCGAACTGGCGTTATCGATCTCTGCGCTGGTCGGCATGATTGAGGTGAGAAGCGAGCCGCCGAACACGTCGCGCATCATCGCCAGCAGCTCGCGGTGCATCGACTTGTTCTCGTCCACCCGGCTCGCCACCACGCGGATGAAATTGTACGCCGGGCGCGCCCTCCCCCCAAGCTGTTCGAGCTGCTCCATGGTGGTCCGGGCCATGTCGACGAACGATACGGTCGAGGAGAAGTCGATGACGCTGGGCGGCATCGGAATGACCATGGCATTGGCCGCCTGCAACACCGCCATGGACACCATGCCAAGCGCTGGCGGCGGGTCCATGATGACGACATCGTAGTCGTGGACCACCTCGTCAATCGCTTGCGAAATGAGGTCGATCACGTCGAAGCTGCGTGTCTGAGCCAAGTGAGCGGCAATCTCGTACTCGAGGTTGTAGAGCTTCAGGTTCGACGGGATGAGATCCAGGCCGTGGAAATGCGTCTTGCGGATAATTGAGCGGACACCGAGCAATTCAGGGTCGTGGAAGTGCCCGTAGAGCGTATCGTTCTCGGTGAGATCGATGTCGGGGCGGTAGCCGAACATCATCGTAGAACTCGCCTGGCTGTCGCAATCGACGAGCAGGGTGCGATACCCCTTGATCGCGAAGTGCTGCGCGAGATGGACCGCAATCGTCGATTTGCCGACGCCGCCCTTGAAGTTCGACACCGAGATGATCGCCGGCGTGTCGGCCGTATCGCGCCAGCGACGAGTCCCAAAAACCTTGCGCATATGGTCGAGTTCGGTGAGGTTATAGGGCAGGCGATGACCCGATGGGGTGCGACCGCGCTCAGGCAGCCTGCCGTCGCGTTCGGCCTCGCGGATGGCCGAGGCAGTCCGATCGACAAGCTCGGCGGCCTTGGAAATGGGGAAGGTGGGTCCAGCCTTCTCTCCAGTCTCAGGATCCATGGCGTGGGTCTGCAACCGCTTAAGGATCGCCAGCGATTTGCGGTGAAGGGAACGGAGATCATCGGTTGCTGTGCTGGCTTCGAGCCCATCGGTCGAAATCTGGATCGCCATGTGAGGTCCTCGTTGGAAGTTTGGCGACCGGAATAGCGATAGTTGAAGCTTTCATCAATGATTTGGCCCCAAAACTTCCAAGAGGACCGATGATCTCGGAGCCCTTTTCGCTCCCTCGCGATCGGAAGCGCGCCCAGAACCGATGATCTTCGTGCCGTTGAGGTCATTCTAGGCCAGCAACTTGGCCGGATAGGGGGTGCTGTGGACAACAACCGATGATCAGCGAGCGCGACCGATGGCCTTGGTGCGCTTTTGCTATGATCTCGGTGCGGCCAAACCGATGATGTCGGAGCACATACCTACTATAACAGAATCTCCTTCTACGAATCCGATTCGCGAATCGGTTTTATTTGGATTTTTTGGTTTTGGAGCCGCTGGTGTGCGGAAGGGACCGGAGATCATCGGTGATTTTGCAGGTTTTCGACTGGAAAACCCTCCAAAATCGCCAAAAGGGTTGATTTGGGCCACGAACCCTGTTGTCCATTCCGGGACAAGACATCACCCGGCAAGACGGGGAAGGGGACGATGAGACAAGATGATCGCGCACCGCTAGGCCACCAATACGCGCTTGCCATGCTTTCCGGCGGCGAGGAAGAAGTGCGCGGACTGGCCGAGCAGGCGGGCAGCCAGTTGACGTTGGATGCTTTCCTACGCGTGCAGGACGAGGAACCTGTCCCGGCTTTCCTTCATTCGGCGCTTTGCGCAATGTCACTGCCGACCAAGCGCCCCAAGGACGAGTTTGAACCGATCATTCGCGAGGATGGCCGGTACGCTCTCGCGATCAATCCCCGGCCGGTACTGCAGGAGATCGATGGGAAGCGGGTGATGAAGAGCCTCGGCGTGCCGTTCGGCTCCTATCCCCGCGTCGCGCTGATCTACATTCTCTCGCAGGCGGTGCAGCAGCGATCGCGCGATGTGTTTCTAGGGCGTAATTTCACCGACTGGATGCGCCGTCTCGGTTACCAGACGATTTCCTATGGGCCCCGCGGCACCGCCAATCTGATGAAACAGCAGGTGGACCGGTTGCTCGCCTGTGAATGGCAGATTCGCTGGGACGGGGCCGACGCGGACCAGAACGCGTTTGCGGTCCGCGACGTGAAGATTTCGAATGAATACGCCGGATCGCTCGACAAGGACGGCGCCTTCGCTCGCGAGATCCGTATGTCGGAGGTGTTCTACCAGCATCTGGTCGAACATGCGGTCCCGCTCAACGAGGTCGCGATCCGCGAGCTCAAGGGGACGCCGACGGCGCTCGATCTGTATACATATCTTGCCTACCGTCTGCCGCGGGTGAGCGCCGAAAGGGGGCAGGCCATCTCCTGGGACCAGCTCGCGAAGCACCTGGGTAATGCCGCCGACAGCAAACGCTTCCGACAGACCGTCCGCGAGACCATGCAACTCGTCTCGTCGGTCTATCCCAACGCCAACGTCGATGTCTCGGGCCGAAAGGTCTTGCTCTACCCGTCGCCGGCGCCGCTCGAGAAGAAGCTCGTGGGCGCGCACCTGCGGCTCGTGGGCGTCGAACCGCGCAGGAAGAAACCAGTTGCCGGGCACTCGGACGCAGCTTCGGGGGAGGGCAGGGCGGTGCAGAAGCCTGCGGCGGACCTGCTGGCCTTTCCCGCGGGAAGCCTGCAGTACGGCTCCCGCGAGGCGGCCTTTCTCGCCATCGGCCGGGACAAGGGCGCCCCGTGGGATGTCGACATGATGGCTGGCGAATTCCGCCGCGGATGTCCCGACATCGATCGCAGGCGGACCGAGAAGGAATGGCTGCGTATGTGGGAAAGCTTCGTCACCGCCTTCGCCAAACGCCGACGCCAGTCGCAAGCCTGAAGGTCGGCTTTGGGACCTTGAGCCTGGCCGGGATCCGCCGAGCGGACTCTCGGGGTGGACTCAGCGTGCATCATAGGGAGTACGGCGAGTTGCCGGTTGAGCAAGTGGAATGGTAGCGACCATTTACGTGCACCGGGGGAAACCAAACCCAAGTGGAAGTTTTTCCTTGCGGCAGCCTTTCCCGGAGTTTGACAGCGCATGAAACACGAAGTGCTCATAGCTTGGACGTCGCTGTATATCGGCGTCGGTTGCATGGCGCTAATCTGCGCCGCGCTGGCAATCGCGGTCACGGCCGACGAATTGCTAAGTGGCCGTTGGCGCGTCGCAACATCGAGCTGGAGTGAGAAAGCACTGCTCCTCCCCAAGTCATTGATCCGTTGGCAAGTCAATTACCTTAAGGGCGCTCCCGTGATCCTGGTGATCGCTCTTTACTACGCATGGAGCGTAGGTTTTTCAGTTTTCTGGGATTTGTGACGCCGGGGAGAACAGGGCCAACTGAACTCTCCGGAACGGATTGGCAGCCAACATCGAAACCGGGGTCGATCGGAAGATTGCTCGACCATCGAGCGTCGCCATGATCGTTCGAACGTATGTGCGGGTTTCGCTGAACGGCGGGAGACCGCCAAATTTCTGCACGTTGCCAGGTCCAGCATTATACGCGGCGAGCGCGAGCTCCCACGAACCGAAACGGTCAAGCTGCTCCCTTAGGTAGCGCGCTCCTCCTCGCAGATTTCCCTGTACGTTCCATGGATCGCGCACGCCAACGTAATGCGCGGTTCCCGGCATCAGTTGGGTCAGACCCATCGCGCCCGCAGAACTGCGTGCATAGGGGCGGTACCGACTCTCCTGCGCGACAAGGGCGTCGAAAAGTCGGAACGGGATGCCTGCTTCGCAGGCAGCCAGCATGATATCGTCGAAATAGATCAACCGTCTGGCTTGGGCTTCCCCGCTAATTCCCGGAACGCGGGAAGTATCCGTCTGTCATACAGTCCGGATCGCCCGGAGCGTTCTCGTCTTGTCCAGTGCGCGACATGAACGGCGACCGACCGTTCCTCATCCATGAGGGCACATAATGGCTGCCGGAGTAGCCAGTTCCTTCTGCCGATGAGGACCTGAGAACCTCGAAGTCGGCCTCCAAGTCTATTTTAGACTCTTGTACCGCGACAGGCTCGGGAGAGGCCGAAACCGGCGCCGAACCAGGGATCAAAATCGCGAAGCTTTGGGCGGCTTCCGTTTGGAAGACATCAAGCCGTGTCTGCTGGGCAGACGCCTGTGAGGCTGTCAGGACCAATGCAGCGAGGACTATTCTTTTCATAACCATACCTTTCGGCATGGGTCGATTATCGCAGTGAAATTCCTATGCGCGATCGGATGGTGAAGCAAGGCCTTCATTCAGGTGCCGAAGCTACGCACAAAAAAGCATCCTGCCTCGGAATGCGAGCAGGACTGGGGGGAGGCGAGGGGGAGGGGGGTTAGGAAGGATGAGCGATGCTGACCGCTTTGAAGCCCGAACAAGGAACTCTGGACATCGTTGCCGGCCCCAAGGGTCGCTGGCACGGATCCTACGCCATGTGCATATGCCCAGCTCATGCCGACGGACGCGCATCGCTCTCTATCAGGCAGGGGCAGCAAGGCATTCTCGTCCATTGTTTCGCCGGCTGCCGGAACGAAGACGTTCTTCGCACCATCGCTCGCACACGACCCATTCCAAATTCACCAGCACCGGCGTTGCAGAACCATCCTGGGGCGGCGAACGCCGCTCGCCTGTGGGACAAGGCCAGCGCGATCGAGAGGACCTTGGCTGAAGAGTACCTGCGATACCGCGAGATTGACGGGAATGCGGCCGGTCTGCGCTATCTCCACGCATGTCCATTCGGCCGAAAGCCCGACACGGTGTTTCGACCAGCCATTCTTGTGCCAGTCCGAACCGGGATAAAGCTCGTCGCGATCCAGCGCATCGCGCTCGGGCCAAAGGGCAGGAGCCATAAAGGCAAGTACATGCTTGGTCGGCCGGGGGAGGGGGCATGGTCGCCAGACTTCAAGGGCTCCGTCCTGGCTCTCGCCGAAAGCATGGAAGATGCCGCCGCCTACGCCAAGCTCAAGGGTATCCCGTGTTGGAGTTCGCTTGGTGCGGAACGCTTGCCATTGGTCCGGATCCCCGACCGGGTTTCGACGCTCATCATCGCCGAGGACAACAACAGGGCGGGGCGGCTTGGCGCGCTGGCGGCGATTGAGGCGCTCACGACCGACACTCGAACGGTGACGAGAGACCCGCCACCGCGGGGCTTCACCGACTGGGCCGAATTCAACGAGCATCGGGGAGGCTGAACCACCTGAAAAAGGGGAGGGGGCGGACTGGTTGCGGATCAGCATCAGGAGCAGACCGTGACCGACCTTTTCGAGCAATCCGACGATCGCCTGCGCGCAGCGATCACCGACGTCGCGCAAGACATCGCGTGCGGCACTCTCACCAAGAAATATCTCTTCGGGGCGATGGAAACCCTGCACGGTTGTTCCTCGGCGCAGGGAGTTTGGACGCAGCGCGACGCTTACGACCTGCTCGAAGCAGCGCTCACGCAACATCTTCGGGACGCTGAGAAGCCGACACTTGCGACGATCGCTTCGCTGTCGCGCCTCGTCGAGACCCTCCCCACACACACCGTGAGAAGCGAGGACCAGATCAGGTTCCAGCAGTTCTCGACGCCTGCGGACCTGGCGGCGCTGGTCGCGATCGCCGCGCAAGCGCGCCAGTCCGACGTCCTTCTCGAGCCGAGTGCCGGACACGGATCACTAGTGAGCATGTTGCCACCGGTCGCGGCGCTTCACCTCAACGAGCTCGATCCCAAGCGCCGGGCCAAGCTCGCGCTGCTTTTCCCCAAAGCGCAGATAACGGGCTTCGACGGCGCGATGCTGACGTCGCTCGCCGACCATGCCCTGCGCCCCACGCTGATCGTCATGAATCCGCCCTTCTCGCGATCGCAGGGCAGGGGGGCCGACGCGTTGGCGGCCGTCCGGCATTTGCGCGCGGCGATTGCCAAGCTCCCTCCCGGAGGACGCGTGGTCGCCATCATGCCCGACTGGTTCACGACCAGCGCCAAGATGCTCCGGATCTACGAGGACACCTTCGCGAATTGCACGGTACACACCTCCTGCAGACTCGCACGATGCTATCATAAGCAGGGGACCAGCGTTGCCGTTCGCCTGTTCGTCGTCGACAAGGTGCCGGGCAATATCAAACCCTCCATCCTGGCGCGCGATACGGTCGAAGCCCTCGCGGCCGAGTTCCGCATCGTCAAACGGCCAGAAATCGCACCACCGCCGTCGAAGGCCGGTCCCATCGCGCAGCGGCCCAAGGCGACCAGCCTCTTCCGCGCAATGCGCAAGACGCCGCGGACTGCGCCGCAATTCGAGCGCAAGGTCGTCTCACGCGAGATAGCTCCGGTCGATTACACGACCCTCGCTACGCCGCGCGCACTCGGAACGCAGGCGGGCGTCTACGTGCCATACCGACCGAGCCGGATCGACATCGCCGGCTCGCGCGAGCATCCCACGCCGCTCGTCGAGAGCGTCGCGATGGGATCGATCCCGGCACCGGTCCCCGACTACACACCGCGGCTTCACGAGCGGATTATCACCGAAGCCCAGCTTTCCGAAGCCCAGCTCGAGACCGTCATCTACGCGGGCGCCGCCTGGGGCCAATACCTGCCGGGCAAGTTCAAGCCCAACGAAGAAGGGGTGGGTCTGTCGCTCGCAGAGGATGGCCGCGCTTACCGCAAGGGCTATTTTCTCGGCGACGGCACGGGTGCGGGGAAAGGCAGGCAGATCGCCGCCTGCATCCTCAACAACTGGCTTGCCGGACGCCGGCAGGCAATCTGGGTGTCGAAGAACGAAAGCCTACTCGAGGACGCGCGCCGCGACTGGTCGGCGATCGGCGGATTGCCCGCCGACATACAACCGCTGTCGAGCTGGAAGATCGACGAGGACCTCCCGTTTCGCGAAGGCATCGTGTTCGTCACCTATCCGACGCTGCGTAGCCAGCGCCAGGACGCAACGCGGCTCAAGCAGCTGCTCGACTGGGCAGGGCCCGATTACGAGGGCGTGATCGCCTTCGACGAGAGCCATGAGATGGGCGGCGTGGCCGGCGGGGAAGGCGCCCGCGGCGCCAAGGCGGGCTCGCTGCAGGGCATCGCCGGAGTGCTCCTGCAGCACCATCTTCCCGATGCGCGCGTGCTCTACGCCTCCGCCACCGGTGCATCGGACGTCAACAACCTCGCCTATGCCGTCCGGCTCGGCCTGTGGGGCCCAGGTACCGCCTTCTCGAGCCGCGAGGACTTCATTAGCCAAATCCGCTCGGGCGGCATCGCGGCGATGGAACTGGTCTCGCGCGACCTGAAGGCGCTCGGACTCTACCAGGCCCGCGCGCTCAGCTTCGCGGGTGTCGAATACGAGGTGCTGAAGCACGACCTGACGGACGACCAGATCCGTATCTACGACACCTATGCCGACGCGTGGGCGATCATTCACCAGAACATGGAAGAGGCGCTCGCGCTAACCAACGTGGTCGACGAGCTCGAGGGCGACACGCTTAACAGCGGCGCCAAGGCAGCTGCGCGTTCGAGATTCGAAGGCGCCAAGCAGCGGTTCTTCAACCAGGTTCTGCTCTCGATGAAGTTGCCGACGCTGATCGCCGCCATCAACGACCATATCGACGACGACAAAGCGGTTGTCGTGCAGCTCGTCTCCACCGCCGAGAGCATCCTCGATCGTCGCCTCGACAGCCTCTCGCCCGAGGAGCGCGCCGAGCTGGACCTGGACCTGAGCCCGCGCGAAAACGTGATCGACTATCTCGAACGCGCGTTCCCGACGCAGCAGATGCAGGTCTTCGTCGACGACACCGGCGAGGAACGCTCGATGCCGATGTTCGACGACGAGGGCCGACCGGTCCATAACGCACTCGCGATCGAGAAAAAGCAGCGCCTGATCGAACATCTGTGCGCCTTGCCGCCGATCAAGTCGGCGCTCGACGGCATCATCGAGCACTACGGCACCGAGCGCGTGGCAGAAGTGACCGGTCGCACGAAGCGTCTCATCACCCAGAGCGACGGCAGCCAGAAGCTGGAAACACGCTCGGCGCGGACCAACCAGTCCGAAACCGACCACTTCATGGACGGTCGCAAGACCATCCTCGTCTTCAGCGACGCGGGCGGCACCGGCCGATCCTACCACGCCAGCCTCGACGTCGAGAACCAGCGCCAGCGCGTCCACTTTCTGCTCGAGCCGGGTTGGCGCGCCGATCGCGCGATCCAAGGCCTGGGCCGCACGCACCGGACCCATCAGGCCGCGACGCCGCTCTTTCGCCCCGTGACGACCAACTGCAAGGGCGAACTGCGCTTCACCAGCACGATCGCGCGGCGTCTCGACAGCCTCGGTGCGCTGACCCGGGGCCAGCGCCAGACCGGCGGACAGAACCTGTTCGATCCCGCAGACAATCTCGAAAGCGAATACGCCAAGGCGGCGCTTGTGACCTGGTTCGGACTGCTCGCCGAGGGCAAGCTCACCAGCGCTACGTTGCTCGACTTCCAGAAGCGGACCGGGCTAAAGATCGCGTCGGCAGACGGTATCCTCGAAGAGGACTTGCCGCCGATCCAGCGCTGGCTCAATCGCATCCTCGCGCTGCCGATCGCAATGCAGAATGCGATTTTCGAGGAGTTTCTAGCCCTTGTCGAGGCCCGGGTGTCGGCCGCTCGCGATGCCGGCACGCTAGATCTCGGAGTGGAGACGATCCAGGTGGAATCGGCCAGCGTGGCCGAGGATATCGTCCTCCGCACCGACGACCGCACTGGCGCCACCTCGCACCTTCTGCGGCTCGACCTCACCACTCGCTATCAGCCGACCTCGCTCGAGCGCGTGCTCGAACGGCGCGAATGGTCGGACGGCTGCACGCTGATGCGCAACACGAAGAGCGACAAGGCGGCGCTCTGCGAACCCTCGCGTCACTTCATGACCGAGAGGGGAGAGCTCATCCAGCGGGTGATCCTGCACCGCCCATTGCGCCGGGAGTACCACCAGCTGCGCGATCTTGAGGAGAGCGCATGGACCGCCTGCAGCGAAGCCGAATTCGCGCAGCTGTGGACTGCCGAGGCCGAAGACAGCGCGTCGCGCCTACACACCGAGACGGTCCACCTCGCGACCGGATTGCTGCTGCCGATCTGGTCGAACCTTCCGCGCGACTATCTCGAGGTCAACCGGATCGTCGATCTCGAAGGGCGCAGCTGGCTCGGCCGCATCGTCTACGACACCGATGTTGCCGACGTGCTGAAGGCCTTCGGAGCCAACTCGACGGCGGTGCTGACCGAGGACGCCGTGGTCAAGGCGCTGCGCGAAAACCGCAGCGTCACGATCGAACAGCCTTTCAGCGCGGTACTGAAGCGCTCGCGCGTCGCTGGCGAACTGCGCATCGAAATCGCAGGAGCACCCGCAGATCAGGTGGAATGGCTGAAGAGCATCGGGTGCTTCACCGAGATCATCGCCTACCGCACCAGGCTGTTCATCCCGAAGGACAACCCCGAACCCGTCGTCAAGGCGCTCCTGACGCCGCTCTGACGACTCGGGACAGCGGCAAGGGGAGGGGGAGGGGATGGGGTGGCCGGTAATTGGCCGGTCGGTCATCAGGAGTCAGACCAATGCAACTTATCCCGTTGAGCAAGCTCGACCAGAGCGAAGACAACGTCTGCAAGCGCCCCAATCCCGAATTCGAGGAACGCCTGTCCTTTGACATCGAGGCGCGGGGCGTGCTGCAGAACCTCATCGTCGCCAAGGCTAAGAAGCGCGGTCGTTTCGAGGTCATCGGTGGCGGCAAGCGGATGCGCGCCATGCACCGGATCGTCGAGCGCGGCGCGATGGACGCCGACTTCGAGGTTCCGTGCCTCGTCATCGACCGGCGCGAACACAACGCCAGCGAAGTCTCGCTTGCCGAGAACTTCCAGCGCCTGCAGATGACGCCGGCCGAGGAATGCCAGGCCTTCCAGCACTTCATCAAGGAAGACGGCGACACCGCCGCCGTCGCCAAGCGTTTCGGGCTGACCCAGCGGTTCGTCGAAGGGCGCCTGCGGCTCGCCAACCTTGCAGGCCCGATCTTCGAGGCGCTTGCTGCCGGCGACATCACCCTCGATCTCGCCAAGGCCTATGCCGCGACCGATCAGCACGAGGTGCAAATCCGCGTTTTCGAGCAGATGCGCCACGCCTGGAATCCCAGCGCCGACGCGATCCGCCGGATGATTGCCGATGGCTCGCTGCGCGGCAACGATCCGATCGCGCTTCTCGTGGGCGAAGACGCCTATGTGGCCGCGGGCGGCAAGATCGAACGCGACCTGTTTAGCGAAGCCGCCGACGACCGCTGGGTCGATGTCGAAATCGCCCACCAGCTCGCGGGCGCGAAAATGGAAGCCGAAGCCGAACGGCTCGCGGCGGAAACGGGCCTCGCCTGGATCAATCCTGTCGCGTCGACCAACAGCTGGCACGCGCGAAGCGAGTTGAACGTCGGGCCGGTCCGGCTTCCGGCAGCGCCGCTTTCGGAAGAAGCACGCGCCCGCATCGACACGATCGACGCGCGGATCGACGAGATCAACGAGATCTTCGAGGACGAGAGCGCGCAGGAAGACGAAAGCGTCGACCTCGACAAGCTCGAGACCGAGTACGACACGCTCTCGACCGAGCGCGACGAGCTCAACAACCCGGTTCGCGAACTTCCCGAGGAATGGCGCGGCGAAGTCGGCCGCTTCCTGATCCTCACCAACAAGGGCGAAATGGTCCTCGAGAGCGACTACTACAGCGAGAAGCGCCTCAGCTTTGAGCAGGACGAGGACGGCAACGTCACCGCCACCTCCGAGGAACGCCCCACCGGAAACACGAGCTCGACTCCTCCGCGGCCGGCGACACCCGAAGCGGTCGCGCCGGGCGGCGACAAGCCGATCAGCGCGAAGCTGTTCGACGAGCTGTCGGTCCAGCGCCGCAACATCCTCGCAGCCTCACTCCTGGGCGATCCCGGCCTCGCGCTCGACTACGCGATCTTCGCGCTGTGCGATGATCGCAGCTACGAGAGCAAGGGCACCTCGCTGAAGGCGGGCAAGCCGCAGGATCCTGCCTATGGCGACATTCCCCAGTCCGCGGCCGAAGGCATCCTCGCAGCCGCAGCGGACGCGCTCGACAAGAGCTGGCACGAGCCCAAGATGGTGACCGATCGTTTCCTCGCCTTCCGCGAGCTCGACGACGAGGCCAAGGCCGCCTGGCTCTCCTACGTCGTCGCCGTCTCGCTGGAAGCGAAGAAGGGCTACAATTCGGAATATCATCCGATCCACGCCGTGCTCGGCTCGATCCTCGATGTCGATGTCGCCGCGATGTGGCGACCGACGTCGGAAAACCTGTTCGACCGGATCAACAAGACGTCGTGTCTTGCGGCCCTGACCGACATCGGCGGAAGCGAGCTCGCAGCGCGTTACGCAGCCTCGAAGAAGGCCGACCTGTCGAAGACGTGCGAGAAGATCTTCTCCGGCGATGCGATCGTCGAGGAAGAGGTGAAGGAACGCGCCCTCGCATGGCTGCCCGAGGCCATGAAATTCGAGGTTCCCGTCACGGCCGGCGCTGACGAGCCGGAGGAACAGGTCGAGGACCACGAAAACGAAGCCGACGACGACACCACGTCCGAGGATCTCGAAGACGTCGACGAAGAAGCGGCGGTGGACGCCTGACGGCGCCGCAACCCTCCTGATGCAACTGGCCCGGTCGCTCACGCAGCGGCCGGGCCTTTTTTTCCCGACCGGAGAGCCGCCATGAAACACAGCCCCAAGCGCGACGTCGCGCAGGACATCACCAACCTCATCATCCGAAAGATCGAGGAAGGCACCCTTCCGTGGCGCCGCCCGTGGAAGAAGACCGGAGCAGGCGGTGCCCCGCTGCGGGCCAACGGGGTGCCCTATACGGGCATCAACCGGCTTTATCTCTGGGCGGTCGCAGACACGATGGGGTATCAGTCCCGCTACTGGATGACCTATCGCCAGGCGCAGGAACTCGGCGGACAGGTACGCCGCGGCGAAAGCGCCGAGCCGAGCATCTACTTCAACTCGACGAAGAAGACCGACATCGACCGGGTGACGGGCGAAGAATCCTCGCGAACGATCCGGTTCATGCGCGCCTATTCGGTCTTCAACGCCTCGCAGATCGACGGCTTGCCGCCGCATTTCTATCCCGACCCGGTCCCGGAGACCCCTCCGACAGCATCCCAGAAGGCCGCCGCGATCGCGGCGTTCTTCGCGCCAATCCCGAGCGAGGTGCGCTACGGCGGCGACCGTGCCTTCTATTCCCCGGGGGGCGACTTCATCCAGATGCCCCACCGCAACGCCTTCGTCGACGAGGACGGGATTGCCGCGACGCTCGCCCACGAGACCGGCCACTGGACCGGCCATCCGACGCGCCTCGCGCGCGAGTTCGGAAAGCGCTTTGGAGACAAGGCCTATGCCTTCGAAGAGCTCGTCGCGGAGCAGATCTCGGCACGCATCTGCTACGAGCTGGGCTTGCCCGCGGATCTCCACGAGAGCCACGCGAGCTACATCGGCCACTGGCTCGACATCCTGAAATCGGACAAAAGTGCGATCATCACCGCAGCGGCCAAGGCGGACCAAGCATTCACCTATCTCGCCGCATTCTCCGGGTACGACAGCGAAGCGCAGGAGGCAGACCATGATACGGTCGAACTTCAGGCTTGCGCTTGAGCCGGGGCTGGAAGGGGTGGTGCGCCTCGCCCAGCTCCACCAGTACGCGACCGACCTGGTCGATGGAAAGCGGGTGTTGATCGGTCCGGCGCTGCGTGAACGGATCGCGCTGACATTCCCGCGCCGGAGGCCGGAAGCCGTTCTGGACGCCCTTCTCGGCAAGGGCCTCCCGAGCTGGGATATCGTTGGCAGCGATGGCGGCAGCGAAGTGCTGACGATCGTCACCAGGCCGGAAGGCGCCGCGCTGTCCGCGATCGTCCGGATCATCGAACAGGTTGCGCCGGAGGCTATGCGTCGGCCGATCAACTACGAGCCGGTTACCGGTGGGCCACTGCCGCCGCCATCGCGCCTCCTGCATTGAGGGGAGGGGGAAGGTGTCCGTTGTATCATCAATGGAGACGAGGCCCATGACCTGCGACATCGATTACCGCTACCGGCGGGCGCTCGAGCCCGATGGTCTGACAACATTCGAGAACGCGTTGCGCGCGCTCAACGAGGCTGTCGAAGACGCAAGGCTGGCCGCGCTCGATCCCGCAGTCTGTCCGGCGATCAAACTGCTCACCCGCCATCTCGGGCGTGTATCGCACGGCGAACCCCTCTGTCACACCGCACTCGACGACGAACTACGTCATCAATGCATCGAGCGGATCGCCGAACTGAAGCGTGCGCCCGCGATCGTCGCCCTCGTTCGGCGCGGTCTCGATTACCGCCCGCAGGAGCTAAGGCATTATCGCCGCGAAGGGAGCCGGACCCTGCGCGCGATTGCATTCCAGCTCGGCCTCGAACACACCGATTACCGGCTCGGCTATACGACCCCGCAGGAATCCCTCGCCGGCGATCACACGCTCGAAGCGAAGCAGCTGTACCTGCGTATCTCTCCCGAGCGCTACGGTGAGCCCGGCGTCGCCTGGCGAAACCCCCACTGGAAGCCCCCGGGGGCCACCATGCGCAAGGCGTCGATCACCGCGCTGCGCGACATTCCAGCGCTCGCCGCACGGATCGCGCGCGAACTCAAGCTGCCTTCGCCGGCACAGCCCGGCCTCATCTGAAGGAAACGATCATGGGATGGCTTACGATGACGCGCCTCGGCATGGCGCCTTACGAGACGCCGAAGGCCTATCTGGACGCCCAGCTGACCTACGAGCGCCCAGCCACCGCAGAAACGCCGTTCCAGGCACTGCGGGTACTGAAAAGCGTCTACTCCGGTAGCACCTACTATGCCGCCGTCGAACGATACGATGAAAGCGGCGCCCGGCTCTACGTCACCGCCATCATCTGCCTGGTGCGTTGGAATCCGAAAGCCGCCGACAGGCACATCTTCGGATACAAGGACATGGATGAGGATATGGGCCCATGCGAGGCCACGTGTCCTCGTAGTGTCCTCGAGCTCCTGACCAGCAGCAGCCATCCCCATGCCCTCGACTGGCGCCGACGCTGCTACCGGCTACTTGAACTCACCGAACGCACGATCGCAGATGGCGACCTCATCCGTTTCCCCGAACCGATGCAGTTCACCGATGGAAGCGGGCACGCCGATTTCAAGGTTCGACGCGAAGGCCGGAAACTGACGCTAACCTTGCCCGACGGCCGAGGCCGCTTCAAGATATCCCGCCTGCTCGAACGACGCTTCGAGATCATCCGTCAACCCAAAGTCGCCAGGACCTTCTTTCCGGCAGCCTGATAGATTGGACCATTTATGTCGGGCACATCGCTAGACCGCCGACGCCAACAGCTGTGCGGACGAATGAACGCGGAACGCTTAGCAATCAGGTTGAGTGAAATCACCGGCGAGGACCATGCCGTCATCCGGACCGACTGCGAGCTCCAACCCTATCGCGTCATCCCTGCCGCAGAAGGGCGTCCGGCGGACGTCGAACTCCAGGTAGTGCTTCTGTGAGCTAACGCACCGGCTACTCGTCGATGTGGCCGCCAAGCGCCGGATCGAGAAACCACGACGCACCCTGCTCGAAATCGCTTCCGCGCGCAGGCACCGGACCATCTGGCTCGGCCGAGACATAGGGATTGACCTGAACCTGCGGGAGCGCGCCTGCCCGGAACAATGATGCCGAGATCTCGCACCGCGCCTTGAGCAAGTCGAGCAGCCATTCGAGATCGTCCAGCATCTGCAGCACGCCGCGACCAGCGAGCGTATAATACAGGCAGCGCTGGTAATCGTCGCAGCCGCAGGACAGTACCTGCGTGAGCTTGCGCTTCGCACCGCGTTCGCCCTCGTGAAGCGCTTCCAGCGTCTCGAACAACTCGCGAGCGGAATGATAGGCATCGAAAGCCTCGACGCCGATCGAGGCATTCGCCAACGATCGGCGGGTAGCGCGATTCATCTCGTCCACGCCGGCATCGCGAAGCGCGATGTCGAGATCGAACTGGCCGACGGCGAAAACCTTGTTCATGCTGCAAAACTCCCTTATGTGATGAACATAGAGTGAACAAAAAGGCGCGTCAACAGGTACGATCATGTGGCTCATACCCAAGGATACCACCGGCCAGACCGGCAGGGTTGCCGTCAGCGGCGGCCTCAGGGATGCCCTGGTTCGCTGGTACACGGGCAAGGGCAGCGATGCCGATCATCGGGCATCCGTGTCGCTGGTGGTGACCTCCCGGGAAAACACGAAATGGCTCGCCTGCGATTGCCTGGGCGAGGATCGCCCGCCGCCGTTGATGAGTCCCGCGTACCTCAGCTTCCAGGAGACGTACTACCTGAGACGCCTGACGTCGCGGCCGAGCCACGACCCGAAATGCCCCTTCTACATGCCCCAGGCGCCACAGCGAATCCGCGAGACGAGCAAGGACACGCTCTACGAGATCGATGTGCCCAAAGGATTGTTCAACGCCCATCAGAAGGCCCCTGAGAAGCTCGCACAGAAACCCGACGCGACCGATCCGGACGATCGCTCCCGCGGAGTCGCCATTCCGCGGCTCGGCAAACTGCTCTGGCTGCTACTGGAGCGGGCGCGCTCCAACATACTGCGCGAGCTGCCGCCCGAAGGGCCGCGCGAAGGCTCGATCAGCGCCGAGATGAAGCGTCTGCGCGACATCGCAAGCCAGTTCGAAATTGCGCCAGGCATCTCGCTCGCGCGGCATTTCTACACCACCGCAATCGACTATGAGACAAAACGCGTTCAGGCCCGCCTGCGCGAAGCTGAAGGAACGTGGCCTGCCGAGTTTGCGCCGCAGGCCTTCCTGCTGCTTGAGGCCAGCGAAATCACCGGGAGCGAGATCGTCACCGGGCTCGGCACCGTTCAGGTCCGCAACCGCATCCAGCACACCGGCATCATCCGGGCGGAGGTCCAACCTCCCTTTCTTGTTCTCGCCGTTGTTGGCGAACACAGCAAGCGGGAAGGCTATCGCGCGCTTCGCGCCTATGCTCAGCCCGTCTTCAGCGGCAACCAGTTCGTGCCCGCCGAGCGCGACCATGATCGAACAATCCTCCAGGAGCTGCAGGGCGCACAGTATGCGCTGCGGCGCGCCCATGTTCGGATGTCGGTCAAGAAGATCCTCTTCGATATAGAGACCGAGCACGGTTCGGCGCGCCCTGATTTCCTCATCGCCGTGAAGGACACACAAACCCAGCAGCAGGTGGTCTTCGCCCTGCAGGTGCTCCAGTCGAACGATCCTGGATATCTCGAACTCCGTGCGATCGAATACGAACGGCTACGCGAGATCGGACCCGTGTTCGCCTTGCCGATCCCAGAGGTCACCGCCAAGGCGATCACGGAAAGAGCTCTGTCGGTGATTGGCTGAAGGGAAGAGGGAGGGGTGGAGCGAACCGTCAGGAGATCTCGCTCATGCCCAGCTTTCCGCTTTCACCCCGTCCGGATCAATCGCCTTGGGGCGCAGTCCAGCAGGCCGATCAGATTGCCCCTGGAATCTGGTCGGTAACAACCGCCTCGCACGGCGGATTGCTCCTCTCCGAGGCCAGATCCGCAGCCATGCCGGACGCCCTGCGCTTGTCGGGCAACGCCTACGAGGAGGATTGCGACTGGTCGCTGGTCTACCTCGCCTTCGAGAGCGAACTTCCCCTCCAGAAAACCTCCACTGCAGGTTTTCTCCAGCTCGCCCGAGACACGGTCCGCTGCTGGCACCCCGACCGCTACGCCGCTCATACAGGCGAGAGCGTAGCACCCAATCAGTCGTCCGTTTTGCGCACGCGCGAGGCCTACCGCGCAGCCATCGGCGAATTCTGCACCACCACGGCCTGGGGTGACTGGGCCGACTGGGTTCCCGAAGGAAAGGTGGGCGTGATCGCCCGCAAGGTCGTCTCCGTGAACCACCTCGGTCGGCCCACCTATGCGGACGACGAACTCTGCGCGCTCGTCGACAAGGACGCCTATCGCGAACGGGGCGAGGTGACTGTCCTGTCGGCGATAGCGCACACGATCATCGATCCCCCGGAAACCATCCGGCCCAAGAGGATCGCATGAGCAACTTCGAGCCGCCGATCGCGCTCGACCCGGAGGTGACCTCGGCGCTCCGGCAAGGAGCCCACGTTGTTTTCAGCCTCTCAGGCGGGAAGGACTCCAGCGCGGCCGCGTTCGCCGTCAACGCCCACCTCGACATGATCGGTCACCCCAGAGACAGGCGCCACGCGATACACGCTGACCTGGGCATCATCGAATGGCTCTCCACGCCGGCGATGGTCGAGCGGATCGCGGCCATGCTTGCTGTTGAGCTGACAGTGGTACGGCGCAAGGCCGGAGGGCTCATCGAACGCTGGGAACAGCGCTGGGCGAGCTCGCTGCGTCGTTACGAGAACCTCGAGACCTACCAGCTCGTCTCACCCTTCTCGTCTGCCCGCCTGCGCTTCTGCACCGGCGAGACGAAGGTACAGCCGATCGGATCCTTCCTGCGCGCCAGTCTGGCCGGAGAGACGGTCATATCGGTTGTCGGGATACGCCGGGAAGAAAGCCTCTCACGCGCCGCGGCACCCGTCAGCAAGCGCGACACGCGATTCGCGCCAGAGGGCAACCGTGCAGGAACCCGGATGCTGACCTGGCATCCAATCGTCGATTGGTCGGCCAAGCAGGTCTTCGCCTACCATGCAGCGCACGCCATACCGCTCCATGAGGCCTACGATCGAGGCGCCGATCGCCTGAGCTGCAGCTACTGCGTCCTTGCGGGCCTCAACAACTTGATGGTTTCCGCACAGTGCGAGGGAAACCATCCGGCCTACCGATCAATCGTGGGGATCGAGATCAACTCGGGATTTTCGTTCCAACCAGGCCGGTGGCTTGGCGACATCCGACCAGAAATTCTCGGTAGCGACCAGAGGCGAGGCCTGGCAGCAGCAAAACGGCTCGCGGTCGAGCGTCGCACATTGGAGAGCCGCCTGCCCGCCGACCTGCGATTCACGAAGGGCTGGCCGCCGCGGATACCGGCGCATGACGAGGCTGAAACGATCTGCAGCGTGCGCGGAACACTCACATCGCGACTTCGCATAGCGAACCGGTGGCCGACGGCCCGCGCAGTGCGTGAACGATTTGCCGAGCTGCACGCAGCCAGGGCTGCCTGACACTGGAAAGCCATCGCCAGGCATTGGCGGAATTTCGGAAAAGATTCGCCGAACATTTGCCGAAATCCCCACCGCGCAAGCGGCTTCAGATCTTCACGAAAGGAGATCCTCATGGACATCGAGACCCCGAACGAACGAAACTGCGTCCCCATCGGCCGCCACTATGCCGGGCCCCTCAACCTCGATCTCGACAAGCTCCTCGCGGGCCGTCTCCTGATCCAGGGGACGAGCGGTGCCGGCAAGAGCGCAACGCTTCGCCGCATCATCGAAGAAGCCTTCGAGTACATGACAACGATCATCGTCGATCCCGAGGCCGAATTCGCCAACCTGGCAGCGCACATCGGCGCGACGACGATCAAGGCGACCGAAATCACCGCCGACGGGCTCAGTGCGGCGGCCCTGCGCGCGCGGGAACACAGGATCCCGCTGCATATCGACCTCTCCGATCTCGATCCCGAGCAACGGATCATCAAGGCCGCGGCCTTCTTTTCAGGGCTGATGAGCGCGCCTGCCGAGCTATGGGCGAACACGATGCTCGTCTGCATCGACGAGGGTCACTTGCTCGCACCGCATCTCGCGGGCCGCGCTCAGGACGCCGAAACCAGGCGGCTCGGCGTAGCGACCCTGACCGACCTGTGCAGCCGCGGCCGCAAGCGAGGCCTCGCCACCATCGTCGCCACCCAGAGACTGGCCAAACTCAGCGCATCGGTAACCAGCGAGCTGATGAACTTCCTCGTCGGGCTCAATGTCTTCGACCGCGACGTGAAGCGTGCCGCCGATTTTCTCGGCTTCTCTGCCAAGGATGCGGAGAAACTGCGGACGCTCGCACCCGGGGAATTCTACGCAATGGGCCCGGCGCTCGAGAGCGCGGCTACCCTGGCCAAGATCGATCCGACGATCACGCGGCACATCGGCGCGACACCCGAACTCATCGGTTCGGCCGACCACACAGCGGCGGAAGCCGAAGCCCTCCTGGCGCTCGATGCCATGCGGGCGCTGCCGCAGACCGACCGGGGGCGGCTGACTGTCAAGGGGACCCGCGCACTCGACGCATTCCTCCTCGATCCCAGTGCGACGCTCGCAATCGCAACGGTCCAGGCGCTCGCTCGCATTTCGCCAAACGCCACCACCTGCAGCGAGCTCTCCGCACACACCGGGCGGGAGCGCACCGATATCCACGACGCGCTCGATACCCTCACCGCGATCGGCGCGATCGAGACAACGCACCGCGAGGATACGCGCATCGCCCGGCTGTCCGCCCGCCTTAGGCAAAAGAACGCCCATGTCGATCTCGTCGCACTCGCCTGACGGATTCGACGTCGTCCAGCTCACCCGCCACGTGCCGGAGCCCTGCCAGCAACAGGGAAGGCCGCTTCGCGAAATGCCCTTCAGGCACGACGCCTGGTCTCCCGGCGAACTGACCGATCTCGCACGAATGTTTGCCGATGATGCCGCCATCACGGACATCGGAGATCACCTCGATCGAAAGCTGCACGCCGTTCGCTCGAAGATCCACGAGCTCGGCCTGAGACGGAACTCGGTTCGAGAGTGGACGCCGCTCGATGACGCCGAGCTTGCCCGACGTTACGGGACCGACGCCACCGCCTCGATCGCCGGAGATCTCGGCCGCAGCTGCAGCGCTATCTACGCACGCGCACAATATCTCGATCTCACCGAACCCAATCCTCCTGAATGGACCGCCTGGGAAGACGCGCAGCTTCGCGCAGGCTACGCCGAAGCGATCGACGTCGCGCGTATCGCCGCCATCATCGGCCGCCCCGTCAGCGGAACCGCGTCCCGCGCCTCGAAACTCGGGCTACGCCATCCAAACACTCCCGATGGATGGACCGACAAGGAGATCTGCCGCGCCCTCGAATTGCTCGAAACGGGTATCCTCTACAGCGAGGCGATCGATGTCCTCGCTACCGAGGGATTTCCGCGCCGATCCAAGGCCGGCTTCGGTCCGAAGATCCGCGCTGCGGGCTACACAAGAGGATGGGGGAGGGCGTGGCTGCCGGAAGAAGACGCACTTCTCCGCAAGGCCTACGAGCGCGGCAGCAGCCTCACGCCACTCCGAACCCGCCTCGGCCGAACCCGCCACTCGATCAAATGGCGCGCCGAGCGTCTCGGCCTTAACGGCACCCACAAGCACGAGAACGGATTTCGCGGCGGGCCTGACTGGAGCCAGGCCGACATCGCTTATCTCCGGGAACACTATGGGTCCATGCCGAACGCAGAGCTGGCGAAAAAGCTGGGCCGAAGCAAGCTCGCGGTCTCTACCCGCGCGAATGTCCTAGACCTAGTCCACGGCTACATCAGGCCGTGGAGCGAGGAGGAACTGAGCGCGCTCGAGATTGCCTATCGCTGCGATATCGCGATTGCCGACCTTGCTGTGGCGCTGGGCCGAAAGGCCATGTCGGTGTCGAAATTCGCGACGAAGCGCGACTTTCAATTCGGGCGCCGTGCGCGCCTCGAACAACCGCCGACACTCCGCGACATTCTCGCGCTGGAAAGGGGAGGGGGAAGGGAAACCGGGAACAGATCCATGAAGGAGGACACCGTTGAAACACGACACGATCAGGGCGACCGTCAGCCCGGAAACGATTTCGAAGGTGACGCGCCTGTTCAACGGGACGATCGGCGACATCCTGAACGAGCTCCTGCAGAACGCCCGTCGCGCTGGCGCGAGCGGAGTCGACGTCGACGCGATGCCCGTCGAGAACGGCTTGCGGGTTACCATCGCCGACGACGGCTGTGGGATCGATGATCCGGCCCGCGTGCTTGCCCTGGGCGCTTCGCGATGGGACGCGGCCGTGGCGAACGGCGAGGACCCGGCAGGGATGGGCGTTTTCAGCCTCGCCGGAAAAGCGACCACGATCGAGTCCCTGTCGGATTCGACAGGTTCTGCTTGGCGGATCGAAATCCCCGCCGATGCATGGTCCGGAGACGTGGAAATCGCAGTGGATCGCTCCGAACGGCGCAAGGGCACATCGATCTCGTTTCTCCTGCCAGGAGCTTGCAAAGGATTGGTTGAAAACGCCGTTAGGGACGCCTCCCAATATTATCCGATCCCCGTCCAGTTCGCTGGAAGGGAAATGCCTCGGAAGGACTTCCTGAGCGGCGCCATCCACGTCGAGGAATGGAACGGCAGCAGGATCGGCATATTTCAGGGCCAACCTTACCACTGGACCCCAACCGTAAACTTCCACGGCGTCACAATCTCATCCCGCCTTTTCGAGGTGGCGCAGGTCGGCAGACAGGCCATCCATGCCCGCATCGATATCGGGCATACGCCCGAACTCCAGCTCGTCCTGCCGGCGCGGAAGGAGTTCGTCGAAAACGCCGGTTTAACGGCTCTGAAGGCAGCCTGCGAGGTCGCCTGCTATCGTGCGATCGCTACTCAGAAATCGCACAGCCTCAGCTTCGAAAACTACAGCAGGGCAGCCACCCTCGGAGTCCCGCTTGCCGAGGCCGAAGCCGCTCTCACTGCATGGGAGCCCGACATCGCCGACAATGACACCGGGACCGAGGCTGGCGAGCGCCGGACTATCACCGGCGATGAATTTCTCATGGACGCACACGAGGCGCATTTCGGCCAGATCATCGCACGCGCGCTTCGCGGCAAGCCCATCCGTTCCAAGCTAGTCGACCGCAATTCGCGCTTCGAAGGCTACAGCTGGTACGACACGTTACGCGAGATGCGCGATCCGACCTTCGTCGTTCGCACCAATGCCGCGGTCCACACCGTGGACGCGATAGCCGCCGATCCGCCTCTAGACGCCATCACCATCGCCAAAGAGATTCATCTCGAGTACGCGATCGATGACCAAGGAAGTGATAATGCCGCCCGAGAGCGCGTCGAGGCCGATATCGTTCTCACCTTCCCCGACGGATGCCGCTCCGACGGGATCGAGGATGTAACGATCGCCTACGTCGCCTCGGACGCCCTCCAGCCCGACATTCTCGTCGATCTCCTCGACAATGCCTGCTTTTCAGCCTGGAACGATTCAGACGCAGATAGCTGGGACACGCAGCACGACCGGTTTCTCCGCGACGCTCGCGAACTCTCCTATCGCATCCTCGTAGGTGAAAACGCCGCTATTGCCTCCCAATTCCGTGACGCGATCGCGCGGATCATGTGGACGCTGCCCAAGGGCAAACGCGTCGAAATCGCATTCACCCACGACAGCCCGATCGCAGTCGAGGTCTCTGACCTGCCGGGGACCAACTGATGCCGCCGCGGGTCCTGTGTTACGGCGTCGGTGTCGACAGCACAGCCTTGCTTGTCGAGCTAGAAGCCCGGGACGAAGCGCCGGACCTAGTACTGACTGCCGACACGGGCGCCGAGAAAACCGAAACCTACGAATTCCAGCGGCTGATGCGCGCATGGATGGAGGAGCGCTCCATTCCCTACGAAGTCGTCAGCTACGAAACCAAGCGCTTCAAAAATTGGCCGCCCTACCGGAACCTGACAGAATCGCTGCTCACCAACGGGTGCCTCCCGTCCATCGCATTCGGGCGCCACAGCTGTTCGCTGAAATACAAGGCGGCGCCCCAGGAGGCGTTCCTGAAGGCGTGGCAACCCGCGATCGAGGCCTGGGCGGGAGGCGAAAAGGTCATTCGCTACATCGGCTACGATGCATCGCCGCGTGACGGGCAGCGCTACGCACACGCAAGGGCGATCGAAGATCCTCTCTTCGACAATCGCTATCCTCTGCGCGAGTGGGGATGGGATCGCGAGCGCTGCAAGGCCCGAATCGTCGAGGCCGGCCTGCCTGTCCCACCCAAATCGTCCTGCGTTTTCTGCACGGCGATGAAACCCGACGAGGTCAGATCACTGTCACCCGAATGGCTGAGGACGAT
>JAGREJ010000072.1:36363-41769 GCA_020446595.1 Novosphingobium sp.
TGGCGGCGCTCGACGCGCACGAGGCCGGGGCGGATGACGGATTTCATCCGCGACGAAGGTTTGCTGCCCGACGATGAGATCACTCGCATCATCGAAAGTGCGCCGGCAGACCTAGTCGCGTTCCAGACCCGCGCAGCTTCGCAGCCGCTCGAAGACCGAACGCCGATGGCGAGCTGGCTCGAGCGCTTCCACGCAGGAGAAACCCACCATGCTTGACGCACTGACGACGATGTCTCCGAAGACGACGACGGAGCGGATCGCCGAACTCAACGACCGCGCCAGACAAGGACTCGATCGGACCGCGCGCACGGTCTTCACGATCGGACTCCTTGACGAATTGAGCGTCGGCTCGCGGGCCAGGGACATCCTCGCACAGGCGCGGATCATGAAAGCCATGCGAGAATGCGATTTCGGAGAGGACTCTCCGGAGCGCGACATGGCCTGGTTCGAGGTGGACGGTATTCGCATGATGATGAAGATCGACTATTTCGACACCGACTTCGAATGGGGATCGGAAGATCCGGCCAACGCAGCCGAAACGCGGCGAGTCATCACGATCATGAGACCGGGGGATTACTGAAAATGGATATTAGACCTGCAGGGCCCTCGACACGGGATAATATCGAGACCGCCATCTCGCATCTTCAGCGCGCCCGCAGCGCATTGCGCGAGGCCGATTGCCCGAGGTCGCTCGCGAAGGTACGATCCGCGCTGGCAAGCACGCAAGGCGCGCTGCGCCACGCCGACCATCGCATCACGCGAGGCGCAGCATGAGCCGGCATCAGCTCCCGCTGCGCGAGGGCGTCGAAGCCTCGTCCGCCTGGATCGGTTGGGACAGGCCGCTTCTGACTTTCTTCGCGCAGGTCTTCGTCACCGATCCCGCAGACCCGGACGAAGAGGTCGAACTCCTCTGGCGCGGCACGAGCGAGCGAGAACTCCCAAGGCCGGTCGACGCGATCAGGCTCCTCGAACCCTACTGCGACATCCCCGCCGAGATTGCCGTCTCACTCGAGGTCGACCGGATGAAGACGCTGGCGACGATCGACGGGCCGAACCAGCAGGAGGCGAAGGCCTTCCTAGCCCGGCTCGAATCACGGGGCTCGCGCTCCGAATAACCGGGAAAATCCGCTGAACACCTGACGCACGTGCCCCTGCCGGGGCTTCGTGCGGACTGGCGCGCGTGCGCGCGCTGCCGGGCTGCGCCCGGGGGGAGGGAGGGATGAAGGGAAGTGGTCCGGACAAGGGGTTCGGGCAAGCATCAGGAGACTTCCCATGAACATCGGTACCCTCAAGGCCAACAGCGACGGCGTCCACATCGGCCGCATCGTGACAATGGCATTCGCCGCGACCATCGCACTGCGCGAGTTCGTCTCGACCAACGAGCGGGCCCCCGCCTTCGACGTTATGGCGCTCTCGGCCGATCGCCGCAGCTGGGTGAAGGTCGGCGCCCTCTGGGAATACACGTCGAACGAGACCGGCGAGGTGTTCCTCTCGGGCCGGATCGACGATCCGAGCCTGGACAAGCCGATCGACGTCGCGCTCTTCCGCCAGAACGACGACAGCTACAACGTCGCCTGGCGCCGGCCGCAGCGCAAGCGCACGCTCCCCGGCATGGTCAGCGAGAGCGACGGCGAGCTGCCGCCGCTGACCGCGACCGCGACCGGCGGCGAGCCCGAGCAGGCCGGTGGCATCACCGGCGGCGACGGCCTCGGCGAGAGCACCGCGCCCGCCCCGAAGGGCAAGGCCAAGGCGAAGGAGACCGCCGACGCCTGACGACAGCATCACCCGACCGGTGCGACCCCTCCCGCACCGGCCACTCACGAGGCCCGTCCGCGAGACCCCCGCGGGCGGGCCTTTTTACTGCCGTCTGCTCCTGCGCCCCGAAACCACCAGCGAAGGGAAAGGGGGTGGGGTGCGGCAGACCAGTGGAGGAGCCAGACCATGCCCCAGCAACCCAGGACGCAGCGCCTGCCGAACTTCATCATCATCGGGCGGGTTCGCGACGGCGAGCTCGATTGCATCTCGGCAATCAACGGATCGCCGATTGCCGACCCGCACGTCTGGAACACACTGCTAGTCGAAACGCACCGCTGCCTCTCGATCGCCGTTGGTGAGGACCTGACGGTATCGAGCGTGCATGACATCAACGCCGTGCTGTTGCCGGACGCCAGCGCCATCGGTTTTGCCGCACGCATCGATCTTGCCGTCTATGCTTGAAACTCCGGACAATCCGGATTATACGGATTGTTATCCGCATGACGGTAATGGTTGACGATGACGGGCTTGGCCCACTGGTAATTTGATGATGGCGGAGACGAACATGAAACAGGCTTACGGAGAAACCGTCACCACGACCGCTTTCTCGAAGAAGGTCGGCTACTATTACGACGAGGCGATCCGCAGACCCATTGGTCTCGAGCGCCATGGAGAGGTCCGCGTCGTCATGGTGCCGGTCGACGAGTACAACTCGCTTCGAAAGCTGTTCGCGCGTGCCATGCAATCGGAGCAGCTGAAGGATGTCATCGGAGAAATCACCACCGCGCCGCCGGCGTTCCACCCTGACGCCCCGGACAGCTACGAAGACGACCACCACGCCGGCGCCGAGCGCCCCAAGCAAACCCGCAAGCGGGCAGAACGCGAGACCGCGGCCGCCTGAACCCGGCGCCATCATCGATTACGGCTATCTCTGGGCCCGCGAGGACGCGAAGGGCCAGGAAAACGCCACCAAGACGCGGCCCTGCTACATCTACGGCGTCAAGCCCATCGACGGGCTCTACATCGTCTCCGTCATGGCCATATCGAGCTCGTCGACCGGCGCGCGCGTGCCCGTTCATCCGCGCGAACGCGCAGCGCTGGGGCTTCCCGACGACTGCGACGTCGTGATCGAGGAGATGAACGTCTTCCAGTGGTCGGGTCCCGACATCGTCCCGCAATCGGATGGAAACCTGATGCGGGCAAACCCCGCATCGAAGAAGCTCACCGCGGCGATCGGCGCCGCCATGGTCGGGCGAACCCCGACTGTCGTTTTCCGGTCTCCCTGACACGAGCAGCGCGCAGCACGCCAACGGCGTGAAAGTCCGGATGCGCGAGACGCCCGCCTGCCCGGGCGGAAATGCCTCACGAAGATTGTAGAAGGCGCAGGATCGTAGCGGCAGGGATCTCGCCACCGGCCACTCCCGAAAACAGGGTCCGCAACAGGCAGCACGACCTATCCAGCTTCCGCAGGCAATCGGCACGGCGTCACCTCCGAGACGGTATTCAGAACTTCAGGGTCTCCCCAAGCCGAGTGCATATCCGCCGTCCAGTGCCCCTGCCCCTCCGGTCGGGCTTAGGGCCAACCTGCGAAAATGCGAGCCGTGTTGCTCGCTTCGCGAGCTGCCCGCTCCACCTCGATTTTCGAGGTTTCCCGCGCACGAATGCGCGGTGTCCCATCCCTCCCTCCAGGGCTCGATAAGGGCACCGGCGGACAAGCCGTCGGCTCAGAAGGAGGCTTTTGAAATGAACACCGTCAACCTCGTCGGCCGACTGGCCAAGGACCCGATCGCCCGCGACGGCAGCAAGACCAAGGTCACAGAGCTGCTCCTGGTCACCGAACGCCCCGTCATCCGCGACGGGCGCGTCCAGAAGGATCCGGAAACCGGCTACACGAAGACCGACGCCGAGTTCCACAAGATCATCGTCTTCAACGGCATGGGTCTTCCGCTCCGCGACCATAAGGCGAAGGGCGACCAGCTCGCGGTCACCGGACGCATCCACTACACCCGCTGGCAGGATGCCGATGGCAACGACCGCTACGGCTGCGAGATCATCGCCGAGAACGTCGAGTTTCTCTGACCGACCCCGATCGGGCGACGCGCAAGCGCCGCCCTTTCACCATCTCACCCTGGAGAATTGCCATGAAGGACTTCGGCCTCTTCGCCGAGCGCGACGCCGCACGCGCGGAACGCAAGCTCAGCGAACTCAACCGCTTCGCTGCCCGGCGCGAAATCATGCTCGAGACCATCGACCTCGACGCCCTCGACCGGAACGCCGCATTTGACATCCTCGAAACAGATGAAGACCTGGCAGAGACGCTCACCTTCGGGCCAATCTACGTCCATCATCTCGCGACGCTCGAGGCACAACGTGCCGAGATCGCCGCAACGCTACCGCGCGCGGCCTGAAAGGACCGACCAATGGCAACCCTTCCCGCAAATACGCGACACCGCCACGTCCATCACCGCCGTCGACCTCTCCACTCCTTATCGCTCCAGCCAAATACGCGGCGGCGCAGCTCCGTGTAATGTAATCTTTGCCACTCATCTTCCGTAATTGAGGGTTTCACTTTGGGTGGGGATGCGATCGCGCGTCGCGGCGGCAAGCTCTGAGGATTTTCCGGCGTCGCCTCATTTGAAGCGCTGCGTACCCTGCGATCGGGATGACGAGCATTAAAGATCCAATCACGATCATGGGCAGCAGTCATGGCATGAACGATTTCGTGGTCCGCGCGATTGCGATAGGCCGTCAGATCAATCCACATCGCAGACTTTTTCACGGCTTCGAAATGAGCCTTTGACGGCCGTTGCCGACCACGTCTTACAACAAGCAAGACCGCAATATCACTGCGCTTTTCTCCCCTTACTGTAGTGATCCAGACACCCGCGCATTGCCCGAAAATCTCATTGCGGATGTCATCGACCGTTACGGTCAACCGCCGTCCCCCAATGGGCGGCAGAATGAGCTCTCCAGCCTGCAGGAAGGTTTTGCGAGCGAACTGACCAAGCGCTTTCAATTGGGCCTGTTCGCAAGCCTTAACGGTGCCCGCCTTATGGGCAAAGTGGTGAACCCGAATCTTGCCTTTGCGCGCAACAAGCGGCGCACCGCAAGCACATTTGAGACCATCGGCCAGCCCTGCGGCGGCGTCGTCAATATGCACAAGCACCCCGTTCGGCTTCTCACCCCATGCGATCATGGCCTGGGAGGACGCACGCTCAGTGGCGCTGCCTGCGATTACATAGCCGAGACTGTTTAAGTGCCTTGGACGCTCCATGATCGTCGTCAGGATAATGAGACTCTTATGCAGGCGACACAAAAATCGTTGCCGCCTCCCGTCCTCCGGCCGGACCGCGCTCTATTGCGCTAGCTTCCTTGCGGCCCTGGCTTCGCTAGGGCTCGCCGCGTCACCAAGCTCCACCGAGCCCCTGCGGGTCTCGGCCCATCCGGGTCACGATCGCATGGCGGGATAGCCGCGCACCGCGCTATCGCGCTGCGGCCTTTAGAGCGGGGCTGTCTGTATCGGCTCGACCTTCGGCAGACGAGGTCATGCCCGATGCCTACCCGGCAGATTCAAGGCATCCCATCAACGCCGCACAAACCTTCGGTCGGGCCTCCGCATTTTCATTGGCCCCGCGGGCTCTCGATCCCGCC
>JAGREJ010000386.1 GCA_020446595.1 Novosphingobium sp.
CGTGGACGCCACCACGCAGTTCTATGACCGCTTGTTCGGGACGGAAGTGCCGTTCGATCACGCGCCTGACGGCACGACGCTGGTGCGCACCGTCATCATCGGCGGCGGCGTGCGGCTCAATGTTCATCAGCAGGGCAACGGCATCGATCTGGTTGCGGCAAAGCCTACGCCGGGATCGGTGGACATCTGTTTCCGGATCGAAGGCACCATTGAGGAGGCGGCTGCCTTGCTTGAGCGCAACGGAGTCGAGATCATCGACGGGCCGAGCCCGCGAATCGACAACCAGGGCAATCAGGCGCAATCTGTCTATTTCAAGGATCCGGACGGCAATCTTGTCGAGCTGATGGCGAACCACTGAAAAGGCTTCGGGAGAGCGTAGATGGCGACGAACCCTGTCCTCACGCAAAGTGTCGACTCCTACATGCGTGGCGATAACCAGCCCGTCGCGGGGAGCGTTCCGCTTTCGACCTCGCGTTATCTCAACAGTCCGCTGTTCGTCCACGCCTTCGCGCAGCGTTCACTGCGCCGATACGGCCACGATGTTCCCACGACCTACGACGTGCCGGACATGCTTCGCGGTATCGCCGATGTCACCGATCGCGAAGAAGTGCAGCAGGCGATCGATCTGGAGAAGGAAATCAACCCCGCGTTCCGCAAGTGGATCGAGGCGCGGAAGGTTTCACGCTACGAGGCCGAGGCCCTGCGCGATGCGAAGCCGGGAACGCTCGGCGAGGCGGTCTATTCGTTCATGACCCGCAGCGGGCTCGACATCAACTTCCTCAACGAGGCGCGCGAATCCGTTGACGATGTCGATTACCTGCGCCTGCGGTCGGGCGGCGGTCACGACATCCAGCACATCGTCAGCGGTTTTGGACCGGATCCGGCGGGTGAGCACGCGCTGGGCATGATGATCGTGACCTGCAACGCTGTGGCGTTCAATCCGGTGCTGGCGCGATTTGCCAGCATGCCGCAGCTGTTCATTACGGCGGCGGGCTACCCGAGGATCGCGCTCAATTATCCGCAGGGACTGCCGACCATCCTCGAGGCGACCGAACTCGGGGTCAGGGCAGGCAGGTCGATCAGGATGCCGTTGCTGATGGTCGAATGGGAGAGCTATCTCGACTGGCAACTGGATGAGATTCGCGCCGACCTCGGCTTCGAGCCCGGGCCGGGCGACGCCTGGGAAGTTACCAACGAGACCTGTCTGGGTTGAGCGGCGCGCCGTCAAACCTCTTGGATTTTCAGAAGAAGGCAAGCAGACCATGAATTCGACCAGCGATCCCGCCCGCATTCCCGTCATCATCGGTGTCGGTCAGGTCAACGACCGGCCCGACGATCCGATGCAAGGGCTCGATTCGACCGGGCTGATGGCGGCGGCGATCCGCAATGCCGACAAGGACGCGGGCGGTGGCTGGCTGGAGCGTTGCGACTGGCTCGCGAACGTGCAGCAGATGGCGTTTCCCGGCGCGGACGTGCTGGGCGATCTGCCGCAGCAGCTCGGCATTGCGCCTGCCACACGTATCGAGAAGCCGCCCTATGGCGATGCGCCGATCCAGCTTATCAGCGATGCCGCCAACGCCGTGACGGCGGGCGAGGCGACGGTCTGCATTGCCGTGGGCGGCGAGGCGCTGCGCACTGCGGCCAAGCGCCCGCAGGACGGCGGCAGGAAACTGTTCGGCAATGCCGCCGCGGTCGCAGTCGACGTTCAGCGCCGATATGGCCTGACCACGCCGCAGGACATCTACCCGCTTTACGAAAACGCGACGCGCGCCGCCTGGGGCCAGTCGCTCGACGAATCGCGGGCCGAATCAGGCCGAATCTGGGAGAATATGAGCAAGGTCGCTGCCGATGCGGAGGGCGCGTGGATCAAGAAGCCGCGCACGGCTGACGAGATCGTCACGCCGACGGCGGAGAACCGCCCGCTCTCGTTCCCCTATACCAAGTTGCAGGTCGCCAACTCGTCGGTCAATCAGGGCGCGGCGGTGATCGTCACCAGTCTGGCGACGGCGCTCGCGGCGGGGATCGACGAGGCGCGGCTGGTCTATGTGGGCGCGGGTGCGCAGGCATACGAGGCGGAAGGTCCCCTGGAGCGCGATTCCTTCACCGGCACGCCTGCCATGGATGTGTCGCTCGAAAAGGCGCTGGAAGAAAATCACCTCAAGGCCGCCGACATGGACCACATCGAACTCTATTCGTGCTTCCCGGTCGTGCCCAAGATGGCGCGGCGCACGCTGGGCGTGGGCGACGACGCGCCGCTGACGGTCCACGGCGGGCTGACCTTCGGAGGAGGTCCGCTCGGCAACTACATGATGCATGCAACCGCGGCGATGGTCGGCAAGCTGCGGGAAGGCGGCGGCAAGGGCCTGCTTTACGGCAATGGCGGCTACTGCACGCACCATCATACGCTGGTGCTCTCAAGCGAGCCGATCGCGGG
>JAGREJ010000073.1:0-5300 GCA_020446595.1 Novosphingobium sp.
ATCGTGTCGTTGCCGCCGTTGCCGGTGAGCACGTCGATGCCGTCCGCGCCGTTCAGCGTATCGTTGCCCGCGCCGCCACCGATGTAATAGGTTCCCGTGTGATCGTCGGTGCCGAGCGTATAGCCAATCGATGGATCGAGGTTGCCGACCGCGCTGAGAAGCAGAATATCCTCGCCATCGGTCCAGTCGACGAGGTTCAGGCCGGGAAGTGTGACCGTGCCGCCGCCAGCGGGAACCGACACGATCAGAAAGTCGGTCCCGGCGCCACCCCTGAGCGTGGTAAACCCACCGAGCTGGAACGCGTTGGTCAACACATTCAGCTGCTCGCCCGCCTGCGAGGCAAGCTCCAGCGTCTCGATGTCCGTTACCACCGATGAACCAAGCAGCGTCGCGTTGCCCAGGGGGCCGCCGATCGCGAACATCGAGCCGCTCGTCACGCGCAGCGTATCTTCGTCGTCGCCGCCGTTAAACGTCGCGCCAAACGAGATGCCATCGAACACGATTATGTCGTCGCCCGCACCGGTGTGGACATTGTCCAGGCCGCCGCCGGTGACCACCAGGTCATTACCCGCACCGCTGGTCAGCGTGTCGTTGCCCGCGCCGCCGATCAGAATCGCCTGACCGCCATAGGCCGAGCTGTCGAGCGTGAAGTCGGCCGTCGTGCCCACTGGCGATGTACCGAACAGCATGATCGAATCGTCGGCATTCCAGTCGGTCAGGGTGAGCGTCGGCAGGACGTAGCTGGTCGTCACCTGCGAGGTCACAAGAACCAGAAGCTGGTCGCTGCCATCGCCGCCCGTCAGTCCGGTGATCTGGCCGATCTGCCAAACCCCCATGCCCACCCGCAGGTGCTCGCCCGACTGGCTGTCGAACTCAATCGTCTCAACGCCGCTGACAATGGCGCTGAACAGCCCCACCGTCGAATAGAGGTCGGTCGGCTGCACAGGCGCCGCTGCCGCCGCTATGCTCGCCCGGATCGTGTCGTCATCGTCGCCGCCGTTGAAATTGCTGCCGCTCAGGATCGGCCCGGTCAGCGCGATGATGTCGTCGCCAGCGCCGGTGTGAACAGCGTCCTGGCCGCCTCCGGTGTAGACCGTATCATTGCCAGACAAGCCAATCAGGTTGTCATTCCAGGGAGTGCCGGTGATCGTATCATTGCCCGCAAGCAGCGCGGTGTTGAATGCAGTCCCGTCGTTGGCATCGACCCAGGTAAAGAAATCAAAGGCCGACAGCGAGGTCATGATCGCGATCGTTTCGCCGCCGGATGCGATGTCGATGGTGTCAATCGTGCCTGAGGTGGGACGGCTGGTGATTGGATCGAGAGTGGGGAAAGTTCCCCCCAGGGTCAGAGTGCCGCCACCATCGAGGGCGAGTATGATTTCGGTGCTGCTGGCGGACGTGACAAGACCGACTGCCGTGAAATCCCACTCGAAGCTAAAGCCCGATGTTCCGTTGAAGGTGATAATCGACATGTCCGCCCCCCGTTGCGTACCAGGGATTCGTCATGCCTGCATGCCTGCCCACACAATGGAGCCCTGTGTTGCATAACAGTCCCGCATGGCGGGGAGGCTGAAGAACGCGAATCCCATCGTGATGTTAGAGACCGGCATAGACCTCGTTGTGACTAATTGTAAACTTTAGCTTGCACATGTCTCGTTGCGGGACTGGAATGAGTGGATCGATCGAAGTACCATAAAGTGTTCCTTGCTTGCCGGACTGGCCTTTTCGGGCTTGCCGCAAGAAATGACCACCAAGTTCCGCAAAGCGGGCTTACCCGACGATGGGGCTTGGGTTTGGTGGTCCAGAACCCACGGTTGGTTTCCGGCTTGCCCAATCCGATCGGGCAATATCCTTTGGCTTTCGCTGACGCGAGAAGACGATTCTGACACCGTCGTCACCGGCATTCAACGGCCCCGACGTGCAAGGCGAGGCGATAGATCCAGCATGCCTGTGCCCTGCAACGCGACCCGTCGGGCAAGTGGGAATACGTGGCGCGAAGCTTCCCCGGGCATTAAATCATCATCTGTTGACTTAATGCCTGGCTCGGGATAGCCAGCCCCGCGTGGCGGCATCGCTGTAGCACGACTGTCGTCACGGAAAGAGGATCCCTGCGGTGAAGAAACTGATCGTTGAAGTGCGTATGAACGAGGGGGCGAAAAAACCTGACAACTCCCACGTCGCCTACACGCCGGACGAGATCATAGCCGACGCCGTCGAATGCGCGAATGCTGGCGCAGCCCTTGTTCATTTCCATGCCCGAAAGGAAGATGGCGCGGAATCGAACGAGGTCGACGACTACCGCCGGATCATTGGCGGAATTCGCGCCCGCACCGACGTGATGGTCCATCCCACGCTGGGCCTGTTTCACGGCGCGAGGCCGGATCAGCGGCTAAGCCATATCAGCGCGCTCGCTGCTTCAGACGATCTGCGTCCCGAAATCGCACCGTTGGACATGGGATCGAACAACCTCGATTTCTGGAATCCCGAGACCAAATCGTTCGTCGGCGATGGCTACGTCTATCAGAACCTGACCAGCGATCTGCGGATCATGGCCTCCCGCCTGAGCGAGTGGCGCGTGAAGCCGCAACTGGCCCTTTGGACCGTGGCCAATGCCCGGCTGATGGGTGTTTTTGTGGAGGCTGGACTGCTGAAAGAGCCCGTCTTTCCTGTCCTTTTTCTCTCCGGCGACCGCTTTGTTGCCGGTCATCCTGCGACCTCGGCGGGACTGCGCGCCTTCGCCGACAACCTGCCGGACTGCCGATGCGAGTGGAGCGTTCTCGTGCACCAGGCAAACATGCTTCCACTGATTCCGGAAATCGTTTCGCTGGGCGGTCATGTGTCGATCGGACTGGGTGACTACGCCTACCCCGAGATCGGCTGCCCCTCGAATGCCGAACTGGTCGGCCGGGTCGCGCAGATCGCCCGCACCATGGGACGTGAACTGGCTACTGCAAACGAAGCCCGCGAAATGTTGGCCGCATGAGAGATTGAACACCCCCTTACGGCCCGATCAAGGAGAACGAGTGATGACTGAAACTCTAGTCGCCGAAAAGAAGACCGCGGAGGTCGCGCCCATCCTGGCCGTTTCCGCCGACTCGCACATTACCGAACCGCCAAACATGTATGTCGATTTCATCGATCCCAAGTTCCGCGATCGCGCTCCGCATGTCGCAATCGAGGGCGACAAGGGCGGCGAGGCGTTCTTCGTCGAAGGCTTCGCACGACCGATTGCGCTTGGACTTCTCGCTGCTGCAGGCAAGGATCCCAGGGATATCAAGGTCACCGACGAGCGGTTCGAAGATCTTCACCGCTCCGGCTGGGATCCACAATGCCGTGTGGCGGATCAGGACCGTGACGGCGTGCAGGCCGAGTTCATCTACCCCACGGTCAACATGCTGATCTGCAACCACCCGGACGCCGAATACAAGAATGCTTGTTCCTGGGCCTACAACCGCTGGCTGGAAACCTATGTGGGCGCGGTGCCCGACCGGCTCTACGGGCTCGGCCAGGTCATCATGATTTCGCCCGAACAGGCGATTGCCGATCTTCGCAAGATCAAGGACATGGGCTTCAAGGGCGTGATGATGCCCGGCGAGCCCGAGACCGAGGAAGACTACGACCAGCCGCTATGGGATCCGTTCTGGGCGGCGGCCGTGGAAATGGACATGCCGCTCAGC
Organism: Novosphingobium sp.; assembly: GCA_020446595.1. GTDB lineage: Bacteria > Pseudomonadota > Alphaproteobacteria > Sphingomonadales > Sphingomonadaceae > Novosphingobium. The sequence continues at coordinate 3,678 of JAGREJ010000073.1, forward strand.
TTCCATGTGCTGACAAGCGGCATGACCAAGAGCTTCATCGAAGGCCGCAACGCGCTGAGCGGCGCCAAGCAGACTGCCGCCGAATTGCGGGCAACGGGCCGCGGGCCGTCCGTGGCGCGCACCTTCGGAACGGTGCGCAATTGCCAGGACATCCTTTCGATGTTCGTGTTCGGGCGTGTGTTCGAGCGTCATCCGGACCTCAAGCTGGTCTGCGTCGAGGCCGATGCCGGATGGGCGCCCCACTACATGTACCGGATGGACCACTATTACCGGCGGCACCGGCACTGGCAGGGCTTCCCGGACATGGAGAAGTTGCCCTCCGAGTATTTCAAGGAAAACATCTATCTGACTTTCCAGGATGACTGGTCGGCATTTCAGGTCGCCCACCTGATGAACCCCAAGCGGCTGATGTGGGCCAACGATTTTCCCCATTCGGATTCCACCTGGCCGTGGAGTCAGGAACTGCTTGCCGAACACAGCAAGCACCTCAGCGCAGAGGAGCGGGCATGGATCCTGCGCGACAACTGCGCCGAGCTCTACAAGATCGACGTAGTCAGATAGGCGCGCGGACAGGGAAGAGAGCTGCCTCGAAAGGGGCAGCTCTCAGCCGTTTGCCGACCGGGAAACTGAAGCCGGTAGGGCATCCCCCTTCAGCAGCATTTCGATATCGCCATCGACGATGCGCTGGATGAAATCGGCCGAAATCCGCCGAAATCGCTTCATGTCCTCGCCTTCGAGCATCTTGGAGCCCGATGCGACAAGGGCGTGGATGTTCATCCCGGAAATGAAAGTCAGGAGAAGCTTCGTGCGCAGGCGCGCATCCTCTCCGCCGACCCATTCAACAAACGGTTCGAAAATGCGCTCGTCGACGAGCCTGTGAAGAACCGAAAGCGTGAACGGCGTGGTCGCCGCCCTGATCAGCAGCAGATAGTAATCGGTAATCGGCGAAGACGCGTGCAATCCCGAAACGGCGTCGACCATGTCCTGTCCGAATGTTTCGCGCTCGACGCCCACCCAGTTGTTCGGCGACAGGGTGGACGACAATACCTCCTGGAAGAGGTTCTCCTTCGAACCGAAGTATCGCGCGATGAGGGCCACATCCACGCCCGCCTCCGCTGCGATCTGCCGAAGGCCCACGCCATCGAAGCTTTCCTTTGTGAAATGCTCGGTAGCGACGGCAAGAATACGGCTTCTCGTGGCCGGTGCGTTGCGCTGCCGTCGCTTCGTGGTTCGGAAATCCTTAATCAAGAAAGCGAGCCTTCCACAGGGAGTGCGCCATTGCGGGGCTTGCCTGTCCCAATACTTCAGATCGATCGAAAGCAGCCCGGCGCAGGGTTACGGCATGGTTGCGCGGCACGCAAGATCGGCCCGGCCAACTATGAAACACTTGTTGACTTACGCTCGTTTGAAAAGCTAGATGGACGCCAGTCGAAAGCCTTGCCCGGACGGCACAAAGATGCAGGCTGCGGTGCGACTGCCAATCGTCCGCGCGACCGGGGCATAGTCAGGAGGAGCCTGTTACATGGACCATCAGTTTGACGTCGTGATCCGCGGAGGTCTTGTCTTCGACGGGGAAGGCAGCGATCCGGTCCGGGCCGATGTCGCCATCTCCGGTGGCAGGAT
>JAGREJ010000073.1:5438-8252 GCA_020446595.1 Novosphingobium sp.
TCGCACGGTGTGACCACGGTTGTCATGGGCAACTGCGGCGTCGGGTTCGCCCCCTGCCGCCCCACGGACCGTGACGAACTCATCCGCCTGATGGAAGGCGTGGAGGACATTCCCGGCGCGGTCATGGCCGAAGGGCTGCCGTGGAACTGGGAAACATTCCCGGACTACATGGACGCGATCGAGAGCGTGCCTCACGATATCGATCTCGCCGTGATGCTCGCCCACTCGCCGTTGCGGGTCTATGTCATGGGGCAGCGCGCGATCGAACTCGATGCGGCGACGCCCGAGGACATGGAAGCGATGTCCGCGCTTGCGGCCGATGCCATGCGCGCGGGCGCACTGGGCTTTTCAAGCTCGCGCTCGACTGCGCACCGCACCAAGAGTGGCGAAGGCATTCCAAGCCACGGCGCGCTCGAGGAAGAACTCAGCAGGATCGCTGCGGGCGTGGCGACGTACGAAGACCGGATTCTCGAGTTCGCGACCGACTTCGGATACAGCGACAAGAACGTTCCCGCCGAGATCGGGATTTTAAAGCGCGTCGTGCAGACCTCGGGCCTGCCGATGAGCCTGTCGATTGCTCTTGCTAACGACCGGCCGACGCTTGGCAAGGAAATCATCGGCGAACTGGACGCGGCCATGGCCGACGGTGCGTCGATCAAGCTTCAGGTGCTGGGCCGGGCAGTCGGCGTCCATCTGGGTCACGAATTGTCGCTCTCGCCCTTCTCGGCGATGCCCACCTATCAGAAGGTGTCGCAACTTCCGTTCGAGGAGAAGATCGCAGAACTGCGCAAGGCCGAAGTCCGCCAGAAGATTCTCGATGAAGCGTCCGGCATGGGCGACGCCCCTGGAATGCTGACGAACTTCGCCAACATGTTCGCTCTGGACGATGCCCTCTGCTACGAACCTTCGACCGACCAGTCGATCGCGGCGCGCGCGAAGGCGGCAGGCAAGACCAGCGAGGAAGTGGCTTACGACTTCCTGATGCAGCGCGACGGCAGGGCCGTACTCTACATCCCCCTCACCAGCTATGCCGAAGGAAACCTCGACGAGATGCTGGCGCTCATGCAGCATGACAGGACTCTCATCGGGCTGGGCGACGGCGGCGCGCATGTCGGGATGATAAACGATGCAGCCTACCCCACCTTCATGCTCACGCACTGGACGCGCGACCGTCAGGGTCCGCAGCTTTCGCTGGCCTGGATCATCAAGGCGATGACATCGCAAAGCGCGAGGGCCGTCGGCCTGCATGACCGGGGCGTGCTCAAGCCGGGCTACAAGGCCGATGTCAATGTGATCGACTACGACAACATGCGCCTGCTCTATCCGGATGTGCTCTACGACCTGCCCGCAGGCGGCAAGCGCATGGTCCAGCGGGCACGTGGCTACGCCGCGACCCTGGTGGACGGCAGCATCATCGCCCTGAACGACGAGCCGACCGGCGCGACACCGGGACGCCTCATTCGCGGCCCGCAGCCTGCTCCCGCCTGACGCGGCAGCGGCGTTCCGCCGGTGACAAGGGTCAAGACTGTCGCGGACGGGCCGGATAATTGGTGGAGAGGCAGGACATGAAACCGGTCATCATCGAAGTCGCGCTCAATGGCGCATGCAAGAAGGTGCGAAATCCCAACGTGCCCGTCTCGCCTGACGAGATCGTGGCCGATGCCCTGCGCTGCATGGAAGCGGGCGCGCAGTCCGTCCACAACCACATCGAGGACCAGAGACTGACCGGGGCCGCGGCGGCGGATCGCTATCTGGAGGCCTGGCGGCCGATTCACGCCGCCAATCCTGACGTTTTACTGTGTCCGACCATTACAATCGGCGAGACGATCGAGGAACGGCAGAGTCATGTCGAGGAACTCGCCAAATCCGGGCTGATGAAGTTTGGCCCGCTCGATCCCGGGTCGGTGAACCTGACCGGATCGGGCGGCCTCCAGAATGGTATCCCAACCGGCAGCATAGTCTACTCGCACGGCTATCCGGATTGCGCATTCATTCTCGAACAACTCGAAAGACATCGGCTCGCTGCGAACATCAGCATTTTTGACGCCAGCTTTCTGCGTGCCGCGCTGGCATTCCAGGAAGCGGGAAGACTGCGGCACGGCAATCTCGTCAAACTCTATTTCGGCGGCGATTACAGCATAGCCGACGGCACGCCCAATCCGCTGACCTTCGGCTTCCGGCCCACGCGCAAGGCGCTCGAAGCCTATCTGGAGATGTTGGAGGGCTCTGGCCTGTGCTGGATCGTCAACGTCTACGGAGGTGACGTGGTGAAGTCGGGTCTGGCGCGCATGGCGCTCGAACTTGGAGGGCATGTCCGGGTCGGACTGGAAGACTACGCCGGGGATCGTACCCCTTCCAATCTCGAACTGGTCGAAGAGGTTGTGGAACTTGCGCAGCAAGTCGGCCGCCCCATCGCGAGCTGCCGCGAGGCCGCCGAAATGATGAGCATCACCGCCGCGGCACCGGCCTAGCCCGACAATTTCATCGAGCCGTCGGCTCTTTCGGCAAACCTGATCGACGCGAAGCGCGACCATATCGTGTGCGACTGTCTGGCGGAACTCGCTCCGGCGGCGTCGTCGAGCGACACCACGACCAATCCTGACGGCTTGCCTGGGCGTGCAGCGGCGTGAACTTCGTCGTCAGGAACTCGCTCGGGGGCGGCGGCACCATGTGCTTGCGCCTCGATCCGGTGGCGAAATCCATGGCGCAGTTGCTGCTGGAATTTCCTGTGCCGGTTTCCGAGGAAGTTGCACGCAACATCGGCAGTCTCGAACCGGCATAGCGGTCCGTCGCGCTCGGCTCGGCGTCAGACCT
>JAGREJ010000074.1 GCA_020446595.1 Novosphingobium sp.
ACCCTTTCAGCCAGACCGCGGCCTAAACCGGTTGAACCGGAAGTCGCCGAAGTCGAAACCAAACCCAAGGGCAAGGCGAGCGGACAGAACCTTCAGGACCAGTTCCTGAACCTGCTGCGCAAGAACAAGGTGCCGGTCACCATGTTCCTTGTGAAGGGTGTGAAGCTTCAGGGCATCGTCACCTGGTTCGACAATTTCTCGATCCTGTTGCGCCGCGACGGGCAATCGCAGCTTGTCTACAAGCACGCGATTTCCACCATCATGCCGAGCGCGCCCGTCGATGCCGAACAGTTTTCGGTGTCGGAACAGGGCAACAAGAAGGTTCGCCTCTTGCAGGACGTTTTCCTCGGCAGCATTCTCGAGGAGCGCGTCCAGGTGACGATGTTCCTCGTCAACGGCGTGATGTTGCAGGGCAGGGTGGCTGCCTATGACCTGTTCTGCATGCTGCTGGAGCGCGAAGGCTACGTCCAACTGGCTTACAAACATGCCGTTTCGACGATACAGCCGGTGACTCCGGTCGATCTACAGGCGCATGAGGAAGCCGGAGCGGACGACTAGACAAGGCAGGCATTACGATTTTCGAAGACGACCTGAAGGGCGAGGTGACGCGCGGATCGCGCGCGCTCGTCGTCTATCCCAATTTGCGCGGGCAGGGCGGTCAGGATCCCGACGCTCGCCTGGAAGAGGCGAAGGGGCTGGCTCTTGCCATCGGTATCGTCGTGGCTGACGCCTTTGTCCTTCCCGTCCGGCAACCGCGCGCCGCAACGCTGTTCGGCGAAGGGCAGGTCCAGAATATCGCCGACGCCTGCGAACAGAGCGAAGCCGAACTGGTTATTGTCGACGGTTCGCTGTCGGCGATCCAGCAACGCAACCTTGAGGAAAAGACCCGCCGCAAGGTAATCGACCGGACTGGGCTGATCCTCGAAATCTTCGGCGAGCGCGCAGCAACCGCCGAAGGCCGTTTGCAGGTCGAACTCGCGCATCTCGACTACCAGGCGGGCAGACTGGTGCGCAGCTGGACTCACCTTGAACGCCAGCGCGGTGGCTTCGGCTTTCTCGGCGGCCCCGGCGAAACCCAGATCGAAGCTGACCGGCGGATGATTCGCGACCGCATGGCGCGCATTCGCCGCGAGCTCGAACAGGTGAGGCGCACTCGCGGCCTGCATCGCGGGCGACGCGAGAAGGCGCCCTGGCCGGTGATCGCGCTGGTCGGCTACACCAATGCCGGCAAATCGACGCTGTTCAACCGACTGACCGGCGCCGACGTGATGGCGGAAGACCTGCTGTTCGCCACGCTCGATCCAACCATGCGCGCGATCCGGCTTCCCGGCGTAGACAAGGCGATCCTGTCTGACACCGTAGGTTTCATTTCCGATCTGCCCACGCAGTTGATCGCCGCGTTTCGCGCGACGCTGGAGGAAGTCACCGCCGCCGACATCATCGTCCATGTCCGCGACCTCGCCAATCCCGACAGCGAACAGCAGAAGCGCGAAGTCATCGAGGTTCTGACCGGTCTCGGACTGTTTGGCGAGGACGAGGAGGGGGGAGAGCCGCTCGTTCCGATCATCGAGGCCTGGAACAAGTGGGATTTGATTCCGCCACAGCGCCGCTCCGAACTGGAAACAGCAATTCAGGCGCGACCGGACGAGACGATCGTGTGTCTTTCGGCGCTTACGGGCGAGGGTTGCGATCTCCTGCTCGAGAAGGTCGGGGAGGTGCTTACCGAAGACGCCAGCACCTGCACTTTCGTTCTTCCCTTGTCCGACGGCCAGAGGATCGCCTTCCTGCGCGCGCGCGGCGAGGTCATGGCGGAAGACATGCTTACGGAAGACGCCGAACATCCCACTATTCGCATGACCGTTCGACTTTCGGAGCGCGAGCTAGGGCGTTTTTCCGCGCTCTGAAGCATCGCGCGGGAAAAGTGGGAACGGTTTTCCTGCCGTCAGCGAGGCGACCGAACCTCTGCCTGCTTGGCGGCTTGCCACAAAGCTTCCTGCTCATCGAGTGAAAGCTCGGCGAAGTCCTTGTGATCGTTTTGCGCAAGTTGCTCCATGGCGCGGAACCGTCGCTCGAACTTCGCATTGGCCGCGCGCAGGGCATCTTCGGGCGCGATACCCTGAAAACGCAGGAAATTTACGACGGCGAAGAGCAAGTCTCCGCCTTCCTCAAGGCGCTCTGCTGCGTCCTCGGCAGCAGCCAGTTCCGCCGTTTCCTCGGCGATCTTGGCACTCGGGCCGCTCTCGTCCGGCCAGTCGAAGCCGACCCGCGCGGCGCGCTTCTGCAGCTTTTCCGCGCGCATCAGGGCTGGCAACGCCATGGCCACGCCATCGAGCGCGCTGGTTGCGCCCTTCGCCGCACGTTCCTGAGACTTGAGCGTTTCCCAACGCTCGGTCTGGTTCGCGTGGTGGTCGCCCTGGCCGAAAATATGCGGATGGCGTGCTTCGAGCTTGCCGCAAATCGCTTCTGCCACGTCGTCGAACGCGAAATTCCCGGCTTCCTCGGCCATGCGCGCATGGAACACGACCTGAAGCAGCAGGTCGCCAAGTTCGTCGCGCAGCGCCGCCATGTCATCCCGCGCGATGGCGTCCGCAACTTCGTAGGCTTCCTCGATCGTATACGGCGCGATGGTGGCGAAGCTCTGTTCGCGATCCCACTCGCATCCGCTCTGCGGGTCGCGCAGGCGGGCCATGATCGAGAGGAGGCGGTCTATCGGGCTTTGGTTCTGGTCGGACATGTTAGATTGATAATATATATTATGTTAAATATAAGATCGCATATTTCACCGTTTTCACGCCCCTGTCACTCTCAGCACGAGCACGAGCGCAATAATGATCGCTACCCAGATCAGGCCATAACGAACCATTGTAGCGCGCGGCAGATGATCGACGCCGCGCCAGGCAAGCACGAGAGCGCCAATCGCGAAGATGAGCGAGCCGACTATCACCAGTGCGCTCACAGCACGATCTCCATCCCGTCATAGCCCACGGACACGTGATCAGGCGTTTCCGCGCTCAAGGCCGCATAGTCCATGCTCTTGTCGAGATGCGTCAAGACACCCTGGCGAACGCGCGCCGCCTCGCAAAGCTCCAGCGCCATATCGAGATTTGCATGGGTTGGATGCGGCTCGCGCCGAAGGCAATCGACGATCAGCAGATCCGCGCTATCGAACAGTTCGACCATCTGACGGCTGATCTCGCTGAAATCAGTAGCATAGCAGACAGATTTACCGTCGCTTGTGAAGCGATATGCGGTCGACTGCGCTGGGCCGTGCGTCATCTGACAGCTTTCGACCTTGAAGCCCGCGCACATCCGCAAGGTATCGAGATTGTCGATGGTCACAATCGTCGGATAGCCGAATTGCCCGGCGAACACATAACCGAAACGCTGGCGCAATCGCCGGACGGTTTCCTCGGCCGCATAGCCGGGTATCGGGCCACCGCGACCGTATCGCAGTGGCCTGAGATCATCGATCCCGTGGCAGTGATCGGCATGATCGTGGGTCCAGAACACCGCATCGAGGCGGGAAATGCCGCAGGCAAGCAACTGGCTGCGGCAATCGGTCGAGGTGTCGATGAGGATGCGTTTGCCCTCGTCGTTCTCGACGACGAGGGATACGCGCGAGCGACGGTTTTTCGGCTCGTTCGGATCGCATTGGCCCCAGTCGATGCCATCCTCGCCACCCAGACGCGGAACGCCTGTCGAAGTTCCGCATCCGAGCACGATGGCTTTCACAACGCCGCCTTCGAGAACAGCTTGGCGAAATTTCGTGTGGTGACGTCAGCCAGTCTTGCCTCATTGACGTCGCGCAGGCCCGCGACGAAGCGCGCGGTGTCGGCAGTGAAGGCGGGCTCGCACGTCTGGCCACGATGCGGCACTGGTGCGAGGAACGGCGCGTCAGTTTCGACCAGCAACCGATCCTCGGGCAATCCCTTCGCTACTTCTTGCAAGTCCCTGGCATTCTTGAAAGTAACAATCCCCGAAAGCGAGATCGAAAGCCCCAGGTCAAGCATCTTGCGGGCGAAATCAGCCGATGCCGTGAAACAGTGGATGAGGGCGGGGAAGGCCCCCTTCCCCATTTCTTCCTCGACGATCCGGGCGGTGTCTTCTTCAGCATCGCGCGTGTGGATGATGGCGGGGAGGCCGGTCTCGCGGGCGACCGCGATATGGGTGCGAAACAGAGCCTGCTGCGTTTCGCGGTCGGAATGATCGTAATAATAGTCCAGCCCGGTCTCGCCCACACCGATTACCTTTGGATGAGCGGCTGCATCGATCAGCGCTTCTGCGCCAAGATCGGCATGGCCATCGGCCTCATGCGGGTGAATGCCCACCGAGGCCCAGACATCGCTTTCACGCGCCGCAGTGGCGACGACGTCCTGCCATTCGCGCTGGCGCGTCGAAATGTTGAGAAACCCTCCAATTCCGGCCTCGCGGGCGCGGCTGAGGACGCCCTGCTGATCCTCGACCAGACCCTTGTATTGCAGGTGACAGTGCGAATCGATCAGCATCAGCCCGCTTCTTCAGCCGTTTCGGGCATTTCGAGACGGGGGAATACGCCTTGGGGCTGCGAGAGCGTGAAGCCCGAACCTGCCAGCCTTGCAAACCATTCAGCGTCTTCAAGCGCCGCAAAATCGCGGGCGTCGTCGGCGATACCCATTTGATCGAGCAAGCGATCGATCGAACTGGGAACAACCGGACGCACTGCAATCGCAAGGTCGCGCACGCAGCGAAACAGCGTCATCAGCACCGCCCCCATCCGGTCCGGATCGGACTTCTTGAGCGCCCAGGGCGCCTGCTCGTCGACATACTGGTTGCAGGCGAAAACGGCTCGCATCCAGTCGTCGAGGCCACTGCTGAAGTTCAAATCGGCGAAGCTGGTGCGCATGGCGCCGATGTTTGAGCGCACAGTGGATTCGAGCGCGGAGTCCGGTTCTCCGGATTCCAGTCCGGAGGAAAGAACACCCTCCAGATTCTTGTAAATCATGGAAAGAACCCGCTGCGCCAGATTACCGAAGCTGTTCGCCAGCTCGGCATTGCAGCGCGTCACGATGGCCTCGGCCGAATAGCTCCCGTCCTGCCCGAATGCGATTTCGCGCATGAGGAAATAGCGCAGCTGATCGACGCCGAAATGATCCGCCAGCTCCAGCGGATCGACGACATTGCCGAGCGATTTCGACATCTTTTCGCCGCGATGGAGCAGGAAGCCGTGGCTGAACACCTTTTTTGGCACGGGAAGCCCCGCCGATTTCAGGAACGCGGGCCAGTAGACTGTATGGAATCGGGTGATGTCCTTGCCGATCAGGTGGACATCGACCGGCCAGAACCGTGCGAAGTCCCCTTCCCTGTCTGGAAACCCGATACCCGTCAGATAAGTCGTCAGCGCATCCACCCAGACATACATCACATGGCCGGGACTGCCCGGAACCGGCACGCCCCAGTCGAAACTCGTGCGCGAAACCGACAGATCGCGCAGATCATTTCCCTTAAGGAAAGCAAGCACTTCGTTGCGGCGGCTCTCAGGTTCGATGAATCCCGGTGTTTCGTTCAGCTCGATCAGGAATTGGCGGTATTTGGACAGGCGGAAGAACCACGATTCTTCCACCGTCCACTCGACCGGAGTGCCCTGCGGCGAGAGCTTTACGCCCCCTTCCCCCTCGGTGATCTCGTCATCGCCGTAATAGGCTTCGTCGCGGACCGAGTACCAGCCCTCGTAGCGATCGAGATAGAGGTCGTCCGATGCAGCCATGGCCTCCCACAGGGCAATGCTCGCATCGTGATGCCGCGCGTCGGTCGTGCGGCAGAACGCATCATGCGAGATATTCAGTTTCTCACACATTTCACGGAAATAATTCGACATTTCTGTCGCAAATTCCATGGTATCGCGGCCCGCCGCGCGTGCCGTCTGCGCCATCTTGAGGCCATGCTCGTCGGTGCCGGTCACAAGCCGCACGTCGCGCCCGTTCATGCGCTGGAAGCGGGCAATGACGTCCGCGGCAATCGCCTCGTAGGCATGGCCGATATGCGGCTTGCCGTTGGGATAACTGATCGCAGTGGTAAGGTAATAGGGTTCGGCCATGCTGGGCGCGCAGTCTTTCCGATGTGAACTAAGCCGCCTCTCTAGGCATGGCGGCAGAGGCCAGCAAGCCGCCAATTTCCATGACGAGCAAGCCGGCATCGAAATTGTAGGTCGGCGCGCGCTCGGCCAGTCGCGTCAGTTCGCCATGCGCCTCGATCACGCGCAACTGTCGTTCGCGCGGCATGTCCACCAGACCTGCCGAAAGCGTTGCCCGCGCCAGATCGAGCGTTGCAAACAGCTTTTCGCGGGTCGGGCGGGCACCGATTTGCTCGGCAAGCGCGCCGCGCAAGGCAAATGCCGCGTCGCCATCGCGCAATATGTCCTGCATCAGGTCATGCAACGAGGCCAGACCGTGTTCGACATAGGCCAGCGCGATACCGGCAGACCCGTTCGCCGCCCCGATCGCCGCACGTCGCAGCTCCGAGCTTGCTTGTGGCAAGTCCCGCACCAGCATCGCGTCGAGCGCATCGGCATCGAGCGGAGCGAAGCGCAGCACCCGGCACCGCGAGCGGATGGTGGGCAACAATCGCCCCGGCTGATGGGCGATCAGCAGGAAATGGGTGCCCTGCGGGGGCTCCTCAAGGCTCTTGAGCAAGGCATTGACGGCGCTCTTTTCCATGTCGTCGGCGGGGTCGATGATGATCGCGCGGCGCTCGCCCAGCGTCGGACGTGTGGTCAGCCGCTGCTGCATCGCG
>JAGREJ010000075.1 GCA_020446595.1 Novosphingobium sp.
AGCGGGTTGGTGATGCAGATCACGAAAGCCTTGGGGGCATATTTCTTGATGCCTTCGCCGACGGCCTTCATGACTTTCAGGTTGATGCCCAGCAGGTCGTCGCGGCTCATGCCTGGCTTGCGCGGCACGCCCGCGGTGACGATGCACACGTCCGCGCCCTTGATGTCGCGATAGCTCGAAGTGCCCTTGAGGTCGACATCGAAGCCTTCGACCGGGCCGCACTGCGACAGGTCGAGCGCCTTGCCCTGCGGCACGCCGTCAACGATGTCGAACAGGACGACATCGCCCAGTTCCTTTTGCGCGGCGAGGTGAGCCAGGGTTCCGCCGATCATGCCGGCGCCGATAAGGGCGATCTTCTTGCGAGCCATTGACGAGCAGTTCCTTCACGTCGCGGGGAGTGATCGACGAACGACAGGCGCCGCACGGTCCCCGCAAGATCCGAAACGCGCCTTTCGAATGGCAGTGCCCTAAGGTGCGCGGGGTTATATTGCAACCGCGAAAAGGGACGTTTGCCCATCTTCATGGCTTGATTTAAGTATAATGGTTCGCAATAGCAAAATATGCCTGAATTGCGCTTCGCTATCGCGCCGTGACTCTAGCTCGCGCTCGAATGCTCTTGCTCAAGTGCGGTGGCAAGCCGCCGGTCGAGCAACCGGCACACTGACAGCCAGTTGGCGAATGCTGCTTCGTCGCCCGCCTCGCGCGCTGACCTCGCCGACTTCGCTGCCATTTCGGCGGCGTGCAACCCATGGTTGCCGAAGTGCCGCAGTGTTTCGACGAGCAGTGCTTCGTCGTTGGCGGGGGGCGGGCCATTGTCGTTCGCCGGAGACCGGGTTTCCCACATGAGCGATCCCCGCAGGACCATGCCCGAGATCGGGTTGCTCTTCGGCGAGGAGGCGAAACGGATGGTCATACAGGTGGATTTCCTCAAGTAAGCAGGCACGGGTTCTATCACGAGCCATGCAAGGAAAGGTGAGGGGCTATGGTTGCTGGAAAGTAATTCTGACCGGAGTCGTCAGGGCTACGTGCCCGGCTTGCCGATCCACTTGCCGGAATTGCGGTATTCCGCCTTGATCCCGGACGAATCCGGCAGCTTCTCGCCGCGATACAGGGTGTCGCCGCCGCGCTGTTGCAGCTCCTGGGTGTAGGTCGGCGCAGGGGCGGTTCTGACAGGAGCCAGCACATCGCCGGAAGCCGTGTGCTGCTGCTGCGCCTGACGCAGGCCCTCGTCGTAGGCCAGTTGCAATTTTGCCGGGTTGAGATCGGCGCTGCTCTCGCGCGCCAGCGCCGAAGACCTGAGGCTGATCGCATCCGGCTCGCTGGCGAGGAAGGCGAAGCGGAATGTCCCGCTCTGCCCGGCGCGGCCCTTGAAGGTGTAGAACCGGTGCGCTCCGATCGTGCCGAGGTAATTGAGGCTCGGCGCCCAGTAGGGATAGATCTGGACCGTGTGGTAATGGGTCGCCAGTCCTGCTGGACGGTGGACATAGCCGCCAAGCGCCGCCATCGCGACTTGCCGCGCGCGCTCCCAGAACATCGGGTTGGGCCGTCGCGCCAGCGAGCCGTCGCAGGTGAAGGTGAACTGGCAGCCGGTCTTGCGCTGCGATCCCTGATAGACGACGCCGCAGACCGAATTGGGGTAGGACGGGTGCGCAACCCGGTTGAGCACCACCTGCGCCACCGCGCGCTGGCCGATGTCGGGCTCGCTCGCCGCTTCGTAATAGACCGCGGCGGTCAGGCAATCGAGCGCCCGGCTGCGATCGACGCCGCTGTTGTCGAGGCGCATCGAACGCGCCGAGGGGCCGGGATCGAGCACGCCATCGTGATGCACGGTGTCCGCGTCGGAATGGATGCCTTCGCCGAAGCCCGGTTCCGGCTCTGGGCTCATGTCGAGATAGTAGAAGGCCGAACCGGGAAAGCTGCTGCCCGCTTTCTCGAACGGCATGGGGGAAAGGACCACTTCTTCGTTGCTCGCAGATGCGATTTCGAGCGGGTTCCAGTCGGTGGTGGTCGCGGCGAAGGCGGGCAGGGCCACCGCGCCAAGGCCGAGCACCATGGCGCCTTGCCGCGATGCCAGCCAGGCACGCATAGCCGCCCTTCGCGCCAGACGGCGGTCCCGCTCTCTGGCCGCCCTGGTCGGGTGATGGCGCAGTGTCGCGACAGAGACGGGCGAGGCAGGGGTCATCGGGTTCCTTCGTTTACGCGCTTTCGCGCGTAACCCGGCGGGGCGCGCCATGCAGCCGCGCAGATTCCTGCGTCCCGCAGCGGCACAGTGTCACGCGATAGCATGAACCTGCCTCTGTCGGGTTAAACGCGATGGTTAATTCGGCGCTGGCGGAGCCGGAAACCCCGCGAGATCACGGGGCATCCGGTCGTTACGCCAGGGCCGGGAATCCAGGCGTCGTGCGAGAGCTCCGGAAGGAGCCGGTGTGGCTTCTATGTCGAAATCGAAGCCGAAGCTGGCTCAGCTTCGATCGATCGTCACTTCCGCCTTGCTGAAACCATGGATGAAGTTCTGCTTGAGGCGCTCGACCTTGCCCGTCACGCGCGGGCGGATGCCGCGCGCGATCATCTCCTCGATCAGCACGCGCAATTGCAACTCGGCCAGACGGGCGCCGACACAGCGATGCACACCGTAGCCGAACGACACATGGCGGCGAGCATTCTCGCGATCGACGATAAGCCGGTCGGGATCGTCGAAGATCGCTTCGTCGCGGTTCGCCGAGATATACCACAGCACCAGTTTCTGGCCCTTGCGGATCAACTGCCCGTCGAGCTCGTAATCCTCCATGGCGGTGCGCCGCATGTGCGCGACGGGTGTCACGTAGCGGATGCATTCCTGCACCGCGTTTGCCGCCAGCGAGGGATCGGCGTCGAGTTTGGCGCGTTCTTCGGGGAACTTGTCGAGCGCTTCGACGATACCGGTCATGGTGTTGCGGGTGGTGTCGTTGCCGCCGACGATCAGCACCGCCATGTTCGACATGAATTCCATCGGATCCTGATTGGCCATGCCTTCGGAGTGGATCATGCGCGACAGCAGATCGGGCGCCTCGGGCGCATTGCGCCGCTGATCCCACAGCTTGAGGAAGCAGTCGGCCATTTCCATCATCGCGTCGAGCCGCATCTTGCTCAGTTCCGGATCGTCGGAGAAGCGGCCATCGCTCATCCAGTCCGACCAGAACGGCAGGTAGTGGCGGTACTCCCACGGAAAATCGAAGATTGTCGCCAGCATGTTGGTTGTAAGCACGACCGAGACCCGTTCATGCCAGTCGAACTGTTCACCGACCGGCAGGCTCTCGAGCACTTCAGCAGTGCGCTCGCGCACAAGGTTCGACAGCCTTACCATCTCGGCCGGAGTGAAAGCTGGCGCGATGCTGCGGCGGCGCGGTGTGTGATCGGGCGGGTCCATGCCGAGAAAATTGCGGCCATGGGTTTCTACCTGGTCGTCGCTGTGGGGATCGGAGATCACGAAGCCGCCGTTGTGCATGTCGGAGGAGAATACCAAGGGCAAAGCCTCGACATGCTGGATGTTCTTGAGGGTCGTGACATTCCACATATCGCCGTTCGGCGTGCCCTCGATCCAGTTGAGCGGGGCCTTGGCGCGCATTTCGGCAAAGACCGGTTGCCAGCGGTCTTCGTGGTAGAGCGCGGGGTTGCCTACGTCCCACTTCTGGGTGTGGACCGGTACGCGATCGGGATTGGCGGCCTGCCATTCCTCGATGGCGTCGGCGGCGTTGGGTGAGAGGCGGTAAGTGTTGTCCTTCAGGACATCGACTTGAGCATTCATGACGGGCTTTCTGATGGTGTCCGGTGGGCATACCGGCATTTGGATTGCGATGCAGCCATTCTAATGCGGGCGACAAGTTATGACAACTAGTGGCTCATAAATATCGGGCCGAGATAGCGGATTTTCACGATGAATCGGCTCCGGTTGACAAAGAGCTAATCCAATCTACCGTTTCAAGGAAACACGCAGGACAGGATGACCCTTCGCGATGAGCGACGCCAGCACAGCCACAAGCTATATCACCGACGAAATGCGCGCCGCGATCGGCAGGGAACTGGGCACGCGCTCGTCCTACCCGATCTCGGCATCGGACATTCGCAAATGGGCGATCGCGGTCTATTTTCCGGAATCGCCGCCCGACAAATATACCGGAGCCGGTGGCCCCGACGCACCGCTCACCGCGCCGGAAGAATTCAATCCCTTCGCATGGGCTTCGCCGGGCAAGAAGCCGAAAAAGCCGGACGTGAGCGCGGCCTTCCTTGAAAACCAGCTCGGCATCACGCCGCCTGCAACCAAGACCATCCTCAATGGTGGAACGGTTGTCGAATACGGCGTGCCGATGATGGAAGGCGATGTGATCACCGCCACCAACCGGCTCGACAATTACACGGAGAAGCAGGGCAAGCGCGGCACGCTGCTGTTCAGTTCGACGAAGGACGAATGGACCAACCAGCGCGGCGAGATGGTCAAGCGCACCACCAGCACCGTCATCCGGCTCTGAGACAAGGATCGAATAGAATGGACCTATCAGTCGGAACCCAGCTTCCCCCTTTCGTGCGCGAAACCGGTCTTGAGAACTGGAACCGCTTCGCCGCGGTGATGGACGAATTCGTGCCGCATCACATGGATGACGAGGCGGGCAAGAAATCCGGCATGCCCGGCGCCTTCGGCATGGGCAACCTGCAATCGAGCTACATGCACAACCTGATCCGTGACTGGATGGGCGAAAATGGCCGGATCAAGAACTTCACGATCCAGTGGCAGAACGTGAACCTCAAGGACACGATCGTTTCCGCCAAGGGCCGGATTTCCTCGGTCGAGGAAGCCGATGGCGGCAAGCTGGTCTCGCTCGACCTGTGGACCGAGGACAACAACGACCGCATGTTGGCGACTGGCACGGCAAAGGTATTGTTGGCAGCCTGAGCGGGGCCAGCGTTCACGCTGGCGATATGCAGCGAGAGCGGTTGCTGGAATTTGGCCTGTCTCCGATAAGCTTGGACCGAGCATAAGCCCGAGGTCGGGCAGGGAGAGTCGGACATGGGCGCGGTAGCTGAACAACCGGAAATGTCCGCTCGGGTCGCGGAGTTGCTGGCACCCTTCGATGGCGAGGTCTGCACGGCGGAACTTTT
>JAGREJ010000076.1:0-1363 GCA_020446595.1 Novosphingobium sp.
GACCAGAACCACGGGAAGGCATGGTAGGGCGCGCCTTGTCCGCAGATGTCCTTGGCGACACAGGTCGCCATGTCGTTGGCATTCTGCACCGATTCGACGCGCATTACCTGCCCGCCGGCATAGGCGCAGGCGAAGGCGGCACAATCGCCCACGGCATAGACATCGGGCAGCGAGGTGCGGCACAGCGCGTCCACGTCGATGCCATTGGCGCCAGTCGCCCCCGCAAGCATCAGTGGGCCGACTGCCGGGACAATGCCGATGCCGACGATCACCGCCTGAGCGGGGATCACTTCGCCGCCTTCGAGCCGGACGCCCGTCACCTTGTCGCCGTCGCCATCGTCGACAAAGGCTTCGACCGCGACACCCGTGCGCAGATCGACGCCATGGTCGCGATGTTCCTTCTCGTAGAAGGCGGAAAGTTCCTCGCCCGCAACGCGGGCAAGCACGCGGGGCAGGGCTTCGAGCAGCGTGACCTTGCAACCCAGCTTGGTGAGCACGGCAGCCGCTTCGAGCCCGATATAGCCGCCGCCGATCACCACGATGTCACGGGTGCCCGCATCGACCTCTGCCATGAGCAGGTCGCAATCCTGACGGGTGCGCACGGCAAAGACGCCTGCAAGGTCCGAGCCGGGGCAGGACAGGCGACGCGGATCGCCAC
Source organism: Novosphingobium sp. (assembly GCA_020446595.1). Classification (GTDB taxonomy): domain Bacteria; phylum Pseudomonadota; class Alphaproteobacteria; order Sphingomonadales; family Sphingomonadaceae; genus Novosphingobium. Next base: position 659 of record JAGREJ010000076.1, read on the forward strand.
CAGCGGCCCATACCAGCTTGCCGTAACCGAATGTCGCGCCATCGCGCAGGGTCAGTTCATGCGCGGCGGGATCGATTGCGGTCACTTCCTTGCCGAGGTGGAACGTCACGTCCTTGTCGGCCCAGAACGTCGGCGGGCGGATATAGAGGCGGTCGAAGGTCTTCTCGCGCGCGAAATATTCCTTCGAGAGCGGTGGGCGCTCATAGGGATATTCAGGCTCTCGCCCGATCACTGCGATGCTGCCTTCGAAACCGGACTGCCGAAGGGCAATGGCGCATTGCGCGCCACCATGGCCCGCTCCCACGATCACTACGTCTGCTTTTTCCATGACTTGTCCGTTTGGCGAATTTGGCGGCAAGGTCAATGTGTCAGATCAATCTATCGCACGTCAGACGGCACCCATCAGCCGAGTGCCTCGGCGACAAGCCGGAGCGAGCGGTGGCGCGCCTGCTGGTCGTAGATCGAGCCGCCCAGAATCAGTTCGTCCGCACCGGTGCGCTCGATGAAAGCGGTCATCTCCCGCCGCACGGTTTCCGGTCCGCCAACCGCGCGCACCGCGCGCATGGCATCGATAGTGGCCAGCTCGTGTGGATAGAGGCTTTCGCGATAGCCTTCGACCGGCGGCCTCAGCCGGGTTGGCCCGCCGGTGCGGAAAGCGACGAAGCTCTGCTCCATCGAGCTTGCGAGATACTGGGCCTCTTCGTC
>JAGREJ010000076.1:1441-5188 GCA_020446595.1 Novosphingobium sp.
GCGAGCGCCTTGTCGAGCAGGGCGGGCGCGAAATGCGAGGCGAAAGCATAGGGCAGGCCGAGCAGCGCGGCGAGCTGCGCGCCGAACAGGCTGGAGCCGAGGATCCACATGTCGATCTTGGCCCCGTCGGCGACCGAAGTGCGGATCGGCAATTGCGCATCGCCTGCGAAATAGCTCTGCAATTCGATCACGTCCTGCGGGAAATATTCGGCGGCACGGGCCACTTCCTTGCGCAGCGCATTGGCGATTCGCATGTCCGCGCCCGGTGCGCGGCCCAGCCCCAGATCGACCCGGCCCGGAAACAGAGCGTCCAACGTGCCGAACTGTTCGGCGATCACCAGAGGGTTGTGGTTGGGCAGCATGATCCCGCCCGCACCGATCCTGATCCTGCTAGTGGCGTGGCCGATGTGTGCGAGCACGACCGAAACTGCGCCGCCGACGAGGCCATCCATGCCGTGATGTTCGGCGGTCCAGTAACGCTTGTAGCCAGCATCCTCGGCGGCTTTCGCTGTCGCTGCGGTTTCGGCGAGCGCGTCGGCGGGCGTGAAGCCTTCTCGGATCGAGACGAGATCGAGGACGGAAAGCGGGATCACGCGGCGCTCATAAGTCCGGAGATCGTTCGCAACAGCAGAGCGATATCGCGTGGGCGAGACAGCCGGTGATCGCCGTCCTTGACCAGCGTGAAATGCACGTCGCTTGCACGAAGATCGGTGAGTAACCGCAGCGAAGTGTCCCACGGCACATCGCGGTCGCGCTGGCCATGGAGCAGCCTAACCGGGCAATCGATGGGGATTTCCCTGTCAAGCAGACGATTTGCCTGACCGTCCGCCCAGAAGCCGGGGTACATGGGTGTCGGCTCGGGGCCATAGGGATTGGGTTCGAACAAGGTCTCGCCCGCCGCCAGCTTCGCCTTTTCCGGCGTGGTGCGGCCCCAGTCGGTGAAGTCCGGCGCGGCGGCTACACCGATCAGCCCGGCGCGGCGCTCAGGAGGCAGCGCCAACGCCACCAGCAGCATCAGCCAGCCGCCCATCGACGAGCCGATCAGCAGCACTTTCTCGTCGCCGCAAAGCGTTTCGATCAGCTCAAGCACCTCGCCTCGCCACAGCGACAGGGTGCCCTGGGCAAATTCGCCCTCGCTTTCGCCGCAGCCCGAATAGTCGAGCAGGAGGCAGGCGCGTCCGTTGCGCTCGGCCCATTCGAATACGGCGCAGGCCTTGCTGCCCGCCATGTCCGACATGTAGCCGGGCAGGAACACGATGACCGGACCCCCAACGTCCTTGGCGCCCTCGATGTGACGAAAGGCAATCTTGGTGCCCTGGGCACTCGTGTGGAAGCGAGTCGCGGTCATCTCGGTGTCATGCACCAGCATGCGCGAAAACTTAACCCTGTTCGCACTAGCCTTGGCGTCCGAGGAAGAGACGGGGACACCCATGCAGACCAAACTTGCGGCACTTGGGCTGATTGCGGTCGCGGGCGGCGGCACGTGGCTCGCAACCGCTCCGGCCAGCGGCGACTATTACGCCATGAGCCCGCAAGAGGCGTCTTCGCGGCTGGTGTCTGCGAGTATGCCGGGTCAGGTGCACGACGAGATGTCGGCCAACGCAGACATCGAACAACGCGTCTATCGGCGCGGGGCAGACGAAGTTGTGTGGGAATTTTCCGTCGCCCGCACGCCTCTCGCCACATTCACCGCGGCGCTGGAGCCTGACGGCCAAGGCACGCGGGTATCGGTCGAATTCGCGATGGCGGACAACGAACTGGGCGACGCGGCCCGGAGCGATCTTGGCGAAGCGCAGGAGTTCCTGACCGGGGTGCTCGAGCTGGCGATGCAGGAACATGTCGCCGCCACTCTGGAGCGGCGCAGGTTCGATGAGGACGGCTTCGGAACCGATCTCGCCAAATATGCGCTGACCAATCCCGACGCAGCCCGCAAGTTCATGCGCAAGGCGCAGTCGGGCGGCGGGACGGCTACCGAGGCGCGACTGCGCAAGAAGGTCGAGGACGATGCAGCGTGGCACGGCGATGTCGAGCAGACCGATACGAGCGGTTCCGATCCGGAAGCCTTCGACCCGACACCGCCAAAGGACGGCTGGTAAGCGAGCGGTTGCGCGTCAGTCCTGCGTAAGGCCACCATCGACCAGATAGCGGCTGGCGTGACAGTAACTGGCATTGTCCGAGAGCAGGAACGCGACCAGTTCGGCCACTTCCTCAGCTTCGCCGTAACGACCGGCGGAAATTGCCGAGATCATGCCGTCGCGCATGGCATTGCCGCGCCCGCTGGCATCTTCGAGAGACTTCATCATCCGGCTCTCGATCGCTCCGGGATGGACGCTGTTGACCCGCACCCCGCGCGGCCCGAAAGCCAACGCCGCAGAGCGCGAAAGCCCGATGACGGCGTGCTTTGACGTGCTGTAGCCCACGGTCGATGCACCGCCCTGCAGTCCGGCAACGCTGGAGGTGTTGACGATCGCGCCCCCGCCAGCCGCCGCTATCGCCGGACCTACGTGCTTGAGGCCCAGGAACACGCCCTTGACGTTCACGTCCATGACACGCTCGAATTCCTCAAGCGGCATTTGCTCGAAGGGGATCACCTTGCCTTCGATACCGGCATTGTTGAAAAACATGTGCGGGCCGCCCGCCTTCGCGACGCATTCCGAGACGATGCGTCGCCAGTCGCCTTCCTGTGTCACATCCGCCTCGATGAGCACGGCATCGGGCAGCGCATCTGCAAACGCGCTCCAGTCCGTTCCCGGCAGATCGACCGCGACGATCCGCGCTCCGCGGCTTGCGAGCAGCCGCGAAGTCGCCGTGCCGATAACGCCAGCAGCGCCGGTAACCAGCGCGACCTTGCCTTCCATGTCCATCGTTTTTCCTCTCCTGTGAGTCGCCGATTCATGCGGCAAGCCGCGCGGTTCGACAAGCATGGTTGAGCCTTGCCACCTGCGCGGCTAAGGGCAGGCCTCGAAAGAGAGCGCCATGTCGGAAATGTTCAAAATCAGCCTGCCAGATGGATCGGTACGGGAAATGCCTCAGGGCTCGACTCCCGCCGATGTCGCCATGGCAATCGGGCCGGGGCTGGCCAAGGCCGCCCTTGCGGCAAAGGTCGATGGCGAGCTGGTCGATCTCACCCGCCCCTTCGCGGGCGATGCCGAGCTGGCGCTGGTCACTTCGCGTGACGAGGCCGACGCGCTGGAACTGGCGCGGCACGACTATGCGCACGTTCTTGCCGAAGCGGTGCAGGCGCTGTGGCCGGGCACGCAGATCACTTTCGGTCCGGCTACCGACGACGGCTTCTATTACGACGTGATGGCTCCGGCTGGCCGCGAACCGTTCTCGATGGACGATCTTCCCGCCATCGAGGAGAAGATGCGCGAGATCATCCGCGCCGACAAACCCTTGCGCCGCGAAGTATGGAGCCGTGAGGATCTGATCGCGCGCTGGCAGGCGGCGGGCGAAAGCTTCAAGGCCGAATGGGCCGCCGAACTGCCGGGAGACGAGGATCTCACCGTCTACTGGTCGGGCGAAGACTGGCTCGACATGTGTCGCGGGCCGCATCTTCCCTCGACCGGCAAACTCGATCCGCAAGCCTTCAAGCTGATGCGCGTCGCCGGGGCATACTGGCGCGGCGACCAGAGGAACGCGCAGCTTACCCGCATCTACGGGACTGGCTGGCTCAACAAGAAGCAGCTGGATGCGCACCTTGTCCGGCTGGAGGAAGCCGCCAAGCGCGATCACCGCAAGCTCGGC
>JAGREJ010000076.1:5206-16092 GCA_020446595.1 Novosphingobium sp.
CCGCGAGATGGACCTGTTCCACTTGCAGGAAGAGGCGCACGGTTCGGTCTTCTGGCACCCGCACGGCTATGTCGTGTGGCGTGAGCTCGAAGCCTACATGCGCCGCGCTATCGACGCGGCGGGCTATCGCGAGGTCAAGACTCCGCAGGTGATGGATGCGCGCCAGTGGGAGCAGTCGGGCCACTGGGGCAAATATCGCGAAAACATGTTCGTTATTCCCGACGAAGTGCCGAACGTGGAGGATGAAGGCCCGCTGGTTTCGGACGCTGCCGAATGGATGGCATTGAAGCCGATGAACTGTCCGGCGCATGTCCTGATTTTCCGGCAGGGTATCAAGAGCTATCGCGATCTGCCGCTGCGCATTTACGAGAACGGCTGTTGCCACCGCAACGAGCCGCACGGCGCGCTCCACGGGCTGATGCGCGTGCGCCAGTTCACCCAGGACGATGCGCACATCTTCTGCCGCGAAGACCAGATCGTTTCGGAAGTTCGCGCGTTCTGCGAACTTGCTGACCGCATCTACAAGCACTTCGGCTTCACCTATGCGGTCAAGCTGGCGCTGCGGCCTGAAACCCGCTTCGGCACGGACGAACAATGGGACCAGGCCGAGGACGAACTGCGCCGCGCGGTGGCCGAGGCGGGTCTGGCCACCGAGGAATATGGCTGGGAGGAACTGCCGGGAGAAGGCGCGTTCTACGCTCCCAAGCTCGAATGGCACCTGACCGACGCGATCGGCCGCACCTGGCAGGTCGGCACGATCCAGTCCGACCGGGTGCTGCCCGAGCGGCTCGATGCGACATATGTCGGCGAAGATGGCGAGAAGCACCGCCCGGTGATGCTGCATCGCGCGATCTTCGGCTCCTACGAGCGTTTCATCGGCATCCTGATCGAACATTTCGCGGGTCGCCTGCCTGTCTGGCTGGCGCCAGTTCAGGCCGTGGTAGCGACGATCACCTCGGACGCTGATGGCTACGCCGAGGAAGTCGAGAAGAAACTGGCCGAGGCCGGAATTCGCGTCGAGAGCGATCTTCGCAACGAGAAGATCAACTACAAGGTGCGCGAGCACTCGGTCGCCAAGGTTCCGCACCTGTTGGTTGTCGGCAAGCGAGAGGCGGAGGAAAACACTGTCGCGGTGCGCACGCTGGGCGCCGAGCATCAGAAGGTGATGAGCCTCGACGAGGCGATCGCCATGCTGAAGACCGAGACGACTCCGCCCGACTTGCGGCCTTAGTCAGCAGCTCGGTGAACGGGGCGCGCCTTGTCCGGATTTTGCTGCTGGCAGCCGTGCTGGCGGGGGTGGCCTACTGGGCATTCAATCGCCAGCCCTCGAAAACCAGGGGGTGCGACAGCTTCATCCCGAGCAGCGCCGAACTCGTGGCGCATGCCGGCGGGGGCACGCTGGAAGCGACCTATCGCAACGACAAGCCGGCGATGGACCTTGCCGTAAGTCACGGATTCGAACTCATCGAGCTGGATTTCATGGTCAGAGACGGTCGGCTGACCATCGGCCATAACGGCCTTCCCGAAAGCAGCCTGACCATTCCCGCCCTGATGCGCTGGCTCGACGATCATCCGCAGGTCCGGATCGTCACCGACGTCAAGACGGGCAATGTCGAGGGGCTGACGATGCTCAAGCAGGCCGCCGGGGATCGTTTGCTGCGGTTCATCCCGCAGATCTATGGCCCCGAAGAATTCGCGCCTGTTGCGGCGCTCGGCTATCCCGATCCGATCCTGACCGTCTACCGCATGAAGCGCGATACCACCGACTGGATCGAAGTGGCCAATCGTTTGCCCCTGCGCGCCGTCACCATGCCCTATGCCGAACGCGAAGTGGCCAAGCTGGTGCGCCATCCTGTGTTCCTGCACACGGTCAACGAGCCGATCGAAGGCTTTGGGTTATATACCGATTGCCTGATTCCCGCACGGAAAGCCGGCGGAAAGACCGGCGAGCGGTTCTGAAATCCGGCGCTGTAGGTCAGGTAAGGAGAGGCGAACCGGCCAGGATAAGCGCCAGCGCGCAGCCGCATACGACGACGCTACGGAGATGATCTTCCCGAAGCTTCAGGACCGGTGTCCGGGCAAGGGCGATGGCGCGAGTCATGCGAAGCATGATGGGCCACAGTTGCTACCAAGAAGTTAACGCCTGGCGGGCATCTGCTGGCTGGCGCAGTGAAAGCCGCCGCCGCCCGCCAGAACCGCATCGGCGGGCAGGCCGACCGTCTCGCGATCGGGAAACAGCGCCGCGATGGCCGCGACGCCATCGGCATCGTGGGGCGAACCGAAGGTCGGCACCACGACGAGCCGGGTCGTGATAGCGAAATTCATGTAACTGGCGGGTTCCACTCGTCCATCGCGCTCGATCCGGCCGGGTGAGGGCACTTCGCGCAGCTCCAGCCCGAATGCTTCGGCGCGCGCCTTGGCATGGGCATACACCGTGGCATTGGGATCGTTATTGCCGGTTGCTCGGGGCAGAGCCAGCACTCCCGCCGCGACGAAACGGGCCAGATTGTCGACATGTCCGTCGGTATGATCGTTGACGAGGCCGTCCCCCAGCCACAGCACCCGCGTCAGGCCAAGGTCGCGGGCAAGTCGATCCTCGATCTGTTCGCGTGAAAGCTGCGGATTGCGGTTGGGATTGAGCAGGCACTGCCCGGTCGTAACGACAAGTCCTGTGCCGTCGGTGTCGATCGCGCCTCCTTCGAGAATCCAGTCCGCCGTCAGCACTTCCAGATCCGCACAGCGCGCCAGTTCGGCGCCGATCTCCCGGTCACCCTCCATGAGGTATTTGCCGCCCCAGCCATTGAAGCCGAAGCGGCGGGCCGTGCGGCGGCCATCATGGCCAATCAGGACAAGCGGTCCGGTGTCGCGCAGCCACACGTCGCCATAGATGGCGCGTTGCAGAGTGACCGCGCTGGAGACGAGCGACCGTGCGCGCGCCTCATTGGCCTCGTCGCGTACCAACAGGCGTACTTCCTGCCCGCTTTCCGCCACGGCACTGGCAAAGGTCGCGATCTGTTCCTGAGCGGCTTCAAGGCAACCGGGCCATTCCTCGGCGAGGTGCGGAAAGCCGATCCACAGCCATTCCTGCTCGTGCCACTCCGGAGGGAATAAATAGTTTTTTGACATATTTCCGAATAGTTCTATAACTAGTTTAACCGGAGAAATGCGATGGGTAAATATGCTCCACTCGCCCGCTATCTCGAAACTTTGGATGCCGATTCGTGGACGGCAAGCTTCGCGCAGGTCGAGGCGGTGCTAGGCTTCGTCTTGCCCAGAAGCGCATACGACTATCCTGCATGGTGGTCCAATCAGAAGGGCCCCGGCCATAGCCAGAAAGAGGGATGGCAGAGCGCCGGCTGGGAAACGTGCGATCTCGATCTGCCAAATCGCAGCGTGCGGTTCGCAAGATCTCCGCGAACGCCCGTGAAGGAGATGCAGCAGGCCGAGCTCACGCCAGAAACGCATGAACATCTCTGGCGGCGCGCGCAAGCGATCATGGGCATCGAGGATCGCGACGCCTTGCTCGAAAAGGCACTGGAAGCCCTGATACGCCAGGAAACCGCGCGCTATTTTACCGAAATCGGCGGCACGATGCCCGAATTCGAGGCCGCTCTGCGCGAACGGCCCTTCGCATGATCCTCGTCGATACCTCGGTCTGGGTCGATCATCTCAGGGACACGAATGCCGTTCTGCTCAACCTGATTGCGGAAGGCGTGCTGCTGCATCACCCTTTCGTGACAGCCGAACTGGCTCTGGGAATCCTGCCAGACCGCGACCGGTTCTGCGCGATGTTGCACGGGCTCCCGCAGGCAGTGCCGGTTTCGAGCGAGGATCTGGCCACTTTTGTCGTCGAGCGCGAGCTGCTGGGCGCAGGCCTGGGTATGGTCGATGCCCATTTGCTCGCTTCGACGATTCTGGACGGCCAGAACGTACTCTGGTCCACCGACAGGCGCCTTGCAAACCAGGCGCAGCGGCTCGGCGTCGCCTATCATTTCTGATCAGCAGCCGCCCTCGCCGGAGCAGCTTGCATCCCTGATCGCGCGAAATTCGTCGCCGGGATACCAGTTGGGCCAGTCGCCGCTGTCGGCCAGCTTGCGCCCGATCAGGTAGTAGAGCCAGACATCGTCGAGCGCGCCGGACCAGTCCCAGTCCTCGTGAAATTCGTCGCGCGGGCTGTGGTAGATGTGGTCATAGTAGGCTTCGTGATAGGCCTTGCCCGCTTCCAGCCCGCCGTTGACCAGATCGAGCCCGTAGTCGAGGTAGAGCATCGGCACGCCGCGTTTGGCGAAGCTGAAGTGATCCGAACGGTAATAGAAGCCCTTTTCCGGCGTGCTGTCGGGCGTTTCCGTGCGATGAACTTCGGCCATCGCCTGATGCATGACCGCATCGAGCTCGGACTTGCCGCCGCCGATCACGCGCACATCCCTGGCCTTGCCCGCGAAAGTCAGCGAATCCATGTTGAGCCCACCCACTGTCTGCGAAAGCGGATAGACCGGATTGGCTGCATAGAACTCCGACCCAAGCAGGCCCGATTCCTCGGCGCCCAGTGCGAGGAACAGCACGCTGCGTTCCGGTGTTCCGGCCTGTCGGAACATGTCGGCGAGCGCCATCAGCCCCGCCACGCCAGAGGCATTGTCGATGGCGCCGTTGCAGATCGGGTCCGCCTCTTCGGGGGCGCATTTGCCCAGATGATCGTAATGCGCTGAATAGACGACATATTCGCCGGGCCGGGTCTTGCCGGAAAGCAGGCCGATCACATTGCTGGTCGAAATTTCGCGCAGGTCGTTGGCGAATGACAGGCTGGTTGTGAGACCAAGCGGTACGGGCTTGAAGCCCTGCTGCTTCGCTGCCGCTGAGAGCGCTGCGAGATCCTTGCCAGCCGCCGCGAGAATCCTTTCCGCGACGCCTTTCTGGATCCAGCCATTGAATGCGGTCTCGCCCGCGCCGCCATCCTTGCTGCGCGCGAAGGCCTGCGGTCCCTGACCGCTCGATTCGACGACATTCCAGCCATAGGCGGCGGGAAAGGTGTCGTGAACGATCAGCGCGGCGGTTGCGCCTTGCCTCGCCGCTTCCTCATACTTGTAGGTCCAGCGCCCGTAATAGGTCATGGCGCGTCCGTTGAACGGCCCTTCGAGCCCCTCGGTCTCGTAGTCAGGATCATTCACAAGGATCACCGCGGTCTTGCCGCGCATGTCGATCCCGGCATAGTCGTTCCAGCCCTTTTCGGGCGCGACGATGCCATAGCCAACGAAGACCAGTTCGCTGTTCGCAATGTCGATTTTCGGTGTCACGCGATAGGTTCCGCCCATGAAATCAGGGCCATAGGCGAACGAAAGCGTCTTGCCTTTGCCCCTTACCGATAGCGGCGAGATGTCTTTCGCGGTAATCTCGACTAGTGGAACTTCCTGTGTCCAGCTTCCCATATTGCCGGGCTGCAGACCTGCTGCGGCAAATTGCTTCTCGATATAGGCGACGGCCTTCGCATCCCCCGGTGTGCCCGGAGCGCGCCCCTCGTAAGTGTCGTTGGATAATTCGCGGACGACCTCTGTCATGATCTTTTCTGACGCCACGGGCATTTCGGGCGTGAGTTCAGCCGTCGGCGCGGGTGTGGTTGCGCATGCGCACAGCGCGAGCAGCGCCACAGGTGGAAGGAACAGTTTCATTGTGCGACCTCGTCAAACTTGTCTGTCGCATCGCCTGGAGCGAAAAACCGGCTTCCACTTTTTCGCGCGATGCTTTGTGATTTGTCGCGTGGTTGCCAGAGCTCGCCCTTGGCATCAAGACAAGAGGCTTGGAGAGGGGAAAGACCTGACATGAGTGCGGACTGGCAAGGAGCGATCGAACGAGCACGGGACTGTTCCCCGTTCCTGTCGCGCGTGATTGACAGCTTGCCGGAGGTTGTCTCGCTGGCCGCGGAAGGTCGCGGCGAGGATATGCTCGCATTTGCGCGCGGTTCGGGCGAGGGCGAGCAAGACCTGCGCGTGGCGCTGCGCCGCGAACGCATGGCTTTGGCCTTGGCACTGGGTCTTGGCGATCTGGCGGGAGCCTTCCCCGTGGAGCGGGTTTGCCGCGAATTGAGCGACTTTGCAGACCGCGCGCTGGATGCTGCGATTGCCGAAGCGATTCTCAATCGCGCGCCGGACAGCGAGCCAGAAGGTTTCACCGGCCTTGCCCTGGGCAAGCACGGCGCGCAGGAGCTGAACTACAGCTCAGATATCGACCCGATCCTGCTCTACGATCCGGAGCGCCTGCCGCGGCGTGAGCGCGACGAGCCGGGCGAAGCGGCCCAGCGGGTTGCACGCCGCGTGGTCGAAACGCTGTCCTCGATAACGGACGAGGGCTATGTGTTTCGCGTCGATCTGCGCCTGCGCCCGGCTTCCGAGGTAAGCCCGCTTGCCATCTCTTTCGACGCCGCACTGACTCATTACGAAAGCTCGGCGCTTGCTTGGGAACGCGCTGCCTTCATCCGCGCGCGCGCCTGCGCAGGCGACGTGGCGGCGGGCGAGACGTTCCTTGCTGCGATCCGTCCCTTCGTCTGGCGCAAGGGCCTCGATTTTGGTGCCATCGATGAAATTGCCCGGCTGACCGCGCGTATTCGGGACGCCAATCGCGAATCGCAGGTGCCCGGACCGGGTTTCGATCTCAAGAAGGGCCGCGGCGGCATTCGCGAGATCGAATTCTATGCGCAGACGCACCAGCTCATTCATGGCGGACGCAATCCCGCGCTGCGCCTGCGCGGCACCCGCGCCACGCTCGACGCGCTGGCCGAAGCCGGGCTGATTGCGCGCGAGGACGCGGTAGTCCTGGGCGAAAGCTACGACCGGCTGCGTACCGTCGAACATCGCCTCCAAATGGTGAGCGACCAGCAAACACACAGTCTGCCTGCCGGAGGCGACGCACTCGACGCGGTGGCAAGGCTCGACGGCCTTTCAGACGGAAACGCACTTGTCGCCGAATTGCAGCAGATCTGCGAGGCGGTTGGCGTGCGCTACGATCAGTTGTTGCAATCCAACGGGCCGGTTCAGGGCGGCCTGTCCTTGCCGATGTCCGGTCCCGAACTTGAAGGCGAGCTTGGCCGCATGGGCTTTGCCGATCCGCATGGCATCGCCGAACGCATTGGCGACTGGCAATCGGGCAAGTTCAAGGCGCTCAGAACGGATGCCGCCAATGCTGCTTTCGATGCGATCAAACCGGCGCTGCTGGATGCGCTCGCCCATGCGCCCGAGCCGGAACAGGCCCTGCTGCGCTGGGAGCGGCTGCTGGCGCAGTTGCCGAGCGCGCTCAACCTGTTCCATCTGCTGGAAGCGAGGCCAGGTCTGCTCGATCTGCTCGCGCGGATCATGTCGCTTGCCGATCCGCTTGCCGAAGACCTGGCGCGACGCGCGGACCTGCTCGATCCGCTGATCGACGCCACGGCTCTCCAGCTCCCTGGCAGCGTAGAGGAACTGGTAGCGCGGTTCGCGCGGCGCGAGGCCAACGACGGGTATGAGCAGGTGCTCGACAATGTTCGTCGCGAGGTCGGCGAGCTTCGCTTTGCCCTTGGCGTGCAGCTCGTTGAAGGCTCGAGCGATCCGCTGGCGGTCGGCGCGGCGCTGTCTCGCGTGGCCGAAGCGGCGGTCGAGGTGCTTGTCGATGCCGCGATTGCCGAATTCCGCCTGACGCATGGTGTGGTGCCCAAAAGCGAACTGGTCATTCTCGGTCTGGGCAGGCTGGGGGGCGGCGTGCTCACCCATGCTTCGGACCTCGATCTGGTGATCCTGTTCACAGGTGACCATGCCGCGGAATCGGACGGCAAGCGCCCCCTTGGCGCAACGCAATACTACAATCGGTTGTGTCAGCGCCTCATCTCGGCACTGAGCGTGCCGACGGCAGAAGGGCCGCTCTACGAGATCGATACCCGTCTGCGTCCTTCGGGAGAGCAGGGGCCTCCCGCGGCCAGCGTCGAGAGTTTCGAGCGATATCAGTGCGAACAGGCCTGGGCCTGGGAGCATATGGCGCTGACCCGGGCGCGCCCGGTGTACGGTTCGCCGAAGGCGCGCAAGGAGGTGGACGCAATCGTGCGGAGCGTTCTCTCCGCGCCTCGCGAAGCCGAGACCCTGCGTGCCGACGTACTGGAAATGCGCGCGCGAATGGCCGAACACAAATCTCCCGCGGGGCCGTTGGACGTCAAGTTGATGCGCGGCGGCCTCGTCGACATCGAGTTCCTGATCCATTTCCTGCAACTGCGCGACGGTGCCGCGCTTGAACCCGATCTCGGCGCGGCGATCGCCATGCTCGTCGATGCCGGGACGCTCCCGGCGGCGATCGCCGGGGCCTACGAGACGATGAGCCGCTTGCTGATAACCGCTCGTCTGCTGTCGCCCGACGGCCAGGCTCCACCTGCGGCGGCATGCGCGGTGCTTGCCAAGGCCTGCCAATTTGGCGATTGGCAGGCGCTCATGGATGAGCTGTGGCAGGCCCGCACGCTGGTCGCGGCGAGCTGGTTGCAGCTTTTCGGCGAGAAACTGGAGATCGATCAATGAGCGAGCATCCCGGCGTGGGCGACAAGCTGCCCGATATTGCCATGGAAACCCCTGATGGCGGCAGTGTGAAGCCATCCGACTACAAGGGGAAGAAGCTGGTCGTGTTCTTCTATCCCAAGGACAACACGCCAGGCTGCACGACCGAGAATATCGATTTTTCCGCGCTCAAGGGCCAATTCGACAGGGCGGGCGTCGCGCTGCTCGGTGTCAGCAAGGATTCGCCCAAGAAGCACCAGAACTTCATCGCCAAGCACGATCTCACCGCGCCTCTGGCCAGCGATGCCGAAGAGGGCGGGCTCTCCGATGCGCTCGGGATCTGGACCGAAAAGCAGAACTATGGCCGCACCTATATGGGCATGGTGCGCACCACCTATCTCGTGGGCGAGGACGGCAAGATCGCGAAGGTCTGGAACAAGGTGCGCGTCAAGGGCCACGCCCAGGAAGTGCTCGAGGCTGCGAAAGCGCTTTGAGCAAACAATCCCCGCCGGTCGGCGCGGCGATTTTCGCGGCGCTGCAAGAAAGCGACGCCTACGAAAAGGTTCGGGCGGCCCGCAAGGTTGCGCGTGACTGGCGGCGGGGAAGTTCGGCCTTCGCCTTTCCCCAGGCAATGCCCGAGCGGCCGGGCCGGCCCGAGCGGCCGGAATTGCTTGCGCCGCGCATGATGCCGAAACGGGGGCGCGGACAGTCGCTCAAGGGACGGATCGCACTGTTCCACGCCATCGCGCACATCGAATTCGTCGCCATCGACCTCGCGCTCGACATGGCAGGGCGCTTCGGCGAGGAGATGGGCGAGGCTTTCGTCGATGACTTTCTGTCGGTCGCAGCGGACGAGGCGATGCATTTCGTCCTGCTTGATCGCCACTTGCGAAGCCTGGGCAGCCACTATGGCGCGCTGCCAGCCCACGACGGGCTGTGGGGCGCCGCGCATGATACCCGCCACGACGTTGCCGCCCGCCTTGCCGTCGTTCCGATGCTGCTCGAAGCGCGTGGCCTTGATGTGACGCCTATGACCCTTGAGCGTGTCAAATCGGCGGGCGATTCGCGCGGCGTTCGCATTCTCGAACGAATCCTTGACGACGAAATCCGCCATGTCGCAATCGGGACAAAGCACTTTTTCGACCTGTGCGAACAGCGCGATGCCGCACCGCAGCAACTTTGGAAAACGTTAAGAAACGCGCACTTTACGGGCTCCGTTCATCCGCCGTTCAACGACTCGGCGCGCCGCGCAGCCGGTTTGTCGCGGGAATTCTATGCGGAGGTTGAATAGTTAGTCTTTCGCTGGAACACCCAAATTCGCGAGTAGGCGGGGGGTCCGGCTATCTCGAAAATTGAGTTTCACGCCGCCGCGCGTTGCACCGTTTTTGCAATGACGCGCAGTGGCAAGCTCGGTGTTTTGCGCCACGCGAACGCCGAAAGAATAGAGAGTGCGAGACTTTGCGATTCAACTCCGCGAGCCTGGTAACCACCGTTAAATCGTTTGCCGCAAGCATTGCTGCAGTTGCCTGCATGGCGCTTGCGCCGGCGGCCCACGCCAACAGCAGTTCGAATGCGGACATCTCCGCACCGCTGCGCGAAGCGAATGCAGCGAACCAGTCGGTTTCCGGCGGTCAGGACGAGCGCTTCAGCAAGCTGTTCAGCAACTGGCGTTCGCTCGAAGCAACCAAGGTTCCATCGCTCGCCGCCGTTGCCGAGGCGCAAAGCCAGGCGGGCAGGTCTTCCGCGTCGATTGCCGGTTTCCGGGCCGGCACGCCGCAGGTGTCCATTCCCTCGCGCGTTCCGCTCGCAGGGCTCGTGATGACAAGCGAATTCGGCATGCGCATGCATCCGGTCACCGGGCGCCGCGCCGCGCACAAGGGCATCGATCTGGCGGCTCCCACCGGAACGCCGATCTATGCAACTGGCGATGGCACGGTCAGCCGCGCGTCGTGGTTCAGTTCTTACGGCCTTTATGTCTCGATCGAGCATGGCGGCCAGATCCAGACCCGCTATGCCCATATGTCTCGGCTCAATGTCGCCGAGGGTCAGCGCGTCCGCAAGGGTGACGTGATCGGCTTTGTCGGTTCGACCGGACGTTCGACCGGGCCGCACCTTCATTATGAAGTGCGTGTCGACGGTTCGGCCGTCAATCCGGTTCCCTATATGAACGGCAGCCAGATGGCCGATTCCGCGTCCGACCCGGCACTCGGTCGCGGGGGCGATTGATCGCCCGGCGAGGCGCAACGACACGCCTCGCACGAATTTGTTCAGGAAAGCTGCGGTTCAGCCCGCTTCCGCTTCCAGTTCCTCACGATCGAGAATGCGCACTTCGCGGCGCGATGGCAGATCGATGATCCCGGCTTCCTTGAGGCGCGTGAACTGACGGCT
>JAGREJ010000077.1:0-13355 GCA_020446595.1 Novosphingobium sp.
GACCGCATGCTCGACATGGGCTTTATTCCCGACATCGAGAACATCTGCACCAAGCTGCCGACGACGCGCCAGACCCTGCTGTTTTCGGCGACCATGCCGCCGCCGATCGAGAAGCTTGCGGCGAAATTCCTCTCCAATCCCAAGAAGATCGAGGTTGCCCGCGCGGCCACCGCCAATATCAACATTGCCCAGCACAAGGTCCATGTCGCCGCGCGCGACAAGCGCGACGTGTTGCGCCAGCTGCTGAGCGCAGAGGACGTGACCACGGCCATTATCTTCGCCAATCGCAAGACCACAGTGCGCGAACTCAACAAGAGCCTTTCGCGCCACGGTTTTGCCAGCGGCGAGATCCATGGAGACATGGATCAGTCCGCGCGCATCGCCGAGCTGGATCGATTCAAGAGCGGTGCGATCAATATCCTGTGCGCTTCCGACGTTGCCGCGCGCGGTCTTGACATCAAGGGCGTCAGCCACGTCTTCAACTTCGATACGCCCTGGCATCCGGACGACTATGTCCACCGCATCGGTCGCACGGGCCGGGCGGGCGCGACCGGCAGCGCGTTTACGCTGGTCGCTCCTGAAGATGCCGAAGCCATCGCCAATGTCGAGAAGCTGACAGGCATCGTCATTCCGGTGTTCAAGGTAGGCAAGGGCGCCGCGCCTGAACGCGACGAGAGACCGGCGCGTGAGCGTCGGCCCGCACGCGAAGCGAGGCCTTCGCGTGAGCCACGGCCTGCTGGAGAGGGAACTGCCAGATCACCGCGCAAGCGCGAACCCGCGTCTGCCCAAAAGCGTGAAGCTGCGCGTGCGCCTGAGCCTCGTCATGTCGAGGCGGAGCCTGAGGATGAAGGCGGCTGGAACGGCCCTGTTCCGGGTTTCCTTGGCAGATCCGCCAGCGCCTGACCCTCTGGACAGGGCTTTCGACATCGCGCATCTCTCTCGCTGAGGGAGAAGTTCATGGCATTGAAGGAAGCAGTCGGACGCGTGCACGTTCCGATGCCGCGTGCGCAGGCGTGGGAAAAGTTGCGCGACATGACTCTGGCAGACAACTATGTGCCGGGGGTCAAGGCGGTCCGCATGGATACCGCGCAACGTGAAGGCGTGGGCGCAAGCCGCACCGTTTTCATGGAAAACGGCACCGAGATGCAGGAAACGGTCGAGGAATGGACCGATGGTCACGGTTTCCTCATCCGCTTGCACAAGGGCGACAAGGTCGCCATGCCGATCTTCAAGCGTTTCTGTTTTCGCTATCGTATCGACGATGACGGCGAGGGTACGGTGTTTTCGCCGGCCATGATCTACGAGACGCGATTTGGGCCGATAGGCGCGCTGCTCGGCCTTGCGATCCACAAGGCGTTTCTCGGCGCGGTGCACGACATCGGCCTTGCCATGCGCGAATATTACATGACCGGCAACAAGGTGACGCCGGAACGACTCAAGCAATTGAAGGAAGAGGAAAATGCGTAGATCGATAGCAGCCCTGGCAGGCGCCCTGCTGGTCGCCCAACCGGTTGCGGCGCAGGAAGCCGATACGGGTTTCGACGCGGTCATAAAGGCGCTCAAGGATCTGGGCGATCAGGTCGAGGCCCAGACCGAGCCGGGCAGCGTGGACCGCGCGCAGGGCTATCGCTTCGCGCTGCGGCGGATCGAAATGCACCTTGCAAGTTTCCTGCCCGAGACGGACGTCTGGAATCCGGTGCTCAGCCGTTGCCCGACGCGCCTGTGCAAATACGGCTTCGACAGCCCGGACTTCAATTATCTGACCGTCGCACCGCTCGACCCGAAACTGTCCTATCGGATAACCGGTAATCGCGGCGATGTGCCCTACATCACGTTCCAGCAGTTCAGTGTCGGCGGTGGACGCTGGAATACCGGCGGCCAGATCGAATCCAAAGATCTCAAAATGGACGACAAGGGCAATTTCGAGCTGTTGCTCGCGCCGGAAAATGCCGAAAACCATCCGAATTTCATCAAGATGGCGCCGGGACAAACGTCGCATCTGCTCATTCGTCAGATGATGGGCAACTGGAACACCGACAAGGAAGTCAGCGTCGCCGTCGAAGTCCTCAGCCGCAAGCCGGATGAGCCGCGCTCCTCGCGCCTGCTGTCGATGCCGGAATTCGACGCTCGTGCGAAAGCCCTTGCCGATTTCATTACCCAAACCGGTCCGCTCTATCGCAAGATCATCATGTCAGAGCCGGTCAACCACTTCGACGAAGCCTATGAGAAGGTCGACGACGGCGGGTTCCCGACCAATTTCAAGAACACCATGCAATACGAGGTGGGACCTGACGAGGCGGTGCTGATCGAGATACCCTCGGTCGAGGCGCCATGGGGCAACATCCAGCTCGGCACTCTGTGGGGAGAAAGCCCGGACTATGCCAGCCGCCTGATTTCCTACAATATTTACCAGGCGCATCGCGACAAGGATGGCGTGTTTCGCTATGTCATTGCGCAGACCGATCCCGGCACGCCCAACTGGCTCGATGCGGCGGGCAATCCGCGCGGCGGCGTGTTCGTGCGCTGGCAGACGCCGACAGGTGAAGTGCAGAAGCCGAATGTGACGCGGGTCAAGCTGTCGCAATTGCGCAAGGCATTGCCGAAGGATCACCCGGTCGTAACGCCCGCGATGCGCGCTGAGCAGCTACGCCTGCGTTTGCTTGGCTACAATCGGCGGATAAACCCGGTCGACCTGCCGAATTGAGCGTTAGCCGCGCTGGGGTGTGACATCGAAGCCGAGGGTGCCGTCATAGAGCCTCTCGATTTCGGTGGCATAACGCTGGTGTACCTTGAAGCGACGCAGCTTGAGCGTCGGGGTCAGTTCGCCTTCGCCGTGGGCTAGCGGCTGCGGCAATACGTAGAGCCGCTTGATCTGGGCGACGCGGGGCAAGTCGTCGTTGAGGCGGTACACTTCCGCCGCGAGGCGATCCTCCGTCTCCGGCGCGGCCACAAGTGCGGCATAGTCCGCACCGCCAAATCCCGCCGGATCGGGCTGGATCAGCGCGGTCACGTATTTGCGGCCCTCGGCGACCAGCACGAATTCGGCGATCAGCGGGCTGGTGCGCATCAAGGCCTCGATCTCTGCAGGCGCAATGTTCTTGCCGCCGTCGGTAATCATCAGGTCTTTCTTGCGATCGACGATGCGCAGCTGCCCTTCCTCGATCGCACCCAGATCGCCGGTGTGCAGCCAGCCGTCGACGACGGCTTCGGCGCTGGCGTCGGCGTTCTTGTAATAGCCTGCGAACACGCTGTCTCCGCGCACCAGTATCTCGCCGTCTTCGGCCAGTTTCAGCTCGATCGTGTCGAGCGGTTCGCCGACCGTGCCGGGCGTGACCCGATCCGGGTGATGGATGGTCATGATCG
This sequence comes from Novosphingobium sp., assembly GCA_020446595.1. GTDB lineage: Bacteria > Pseudomonadota > Alphaproteobacteria > Sphingomonadales > Sphingomonadaceae > Novosphingobium. Next base: position 3,364 of record JAGREJ010000077.1, read on the forward strand.
AGCAGTTTTCGGTCATTCCGTAGAGCTCGAGCAGTTCGAGGCCCTCAGAGCGGAAGAAATTGAGAGTTTCGACCGGCAGGCTTGCCGCGCCGCTGGTCGCCACCGCCGCGCGGTCCAGCCCGACCAGCGCAAGCGCCTGCTTGCCGCTGAGCCCGCTCTCGCGGATCGCATCCTGGAAGCGCAGCCAGACGCGCGGCACGCCCGAGAAATATGTCGGGCGAATATGGCGCATGTCGTCGATGAGCGTCGGCAGGCCGCCGCCCATGGATACGGTCGTGCGGGTGTAGAGCGGCGCGAAATTGGTCATCACCTGTTCGGCGATGTGGCACAGCGGCAGGAATGACAGCACTTCTGCCCCCGGCCGGAAGCCCAGCTTCTCGCCGAAGCCAAGAACGGTTGTGCGCATGTTGCGATAGGTCAGCATGGCCGCCTTGGGCGCACCGGTCGACCCCGAAGTGTAGACGATCAGCCCCACCCGATCGAGCGTCAGCGCGGCGATCCGGTCGTCGAGCAATGCGGGATCGCGGGTGAGGGCGTTCGCACCGTCCGCCTCAAGGTCGGCAAGTGAAATCACGCCGTCCTGACCGATGACCTTACAGTCTGGATCGAACATCACGATCCACTTGAGCAGCGGCAGTTGTTCGCGGATCGGCAGCACCTTGGCGAGATAGTCATCGTCCTGACAGAACAGCACCTGCACGTCGGCATGACCGAGCGCGTGGAGCAGGTCGGGCGTGGAACTGGTGGGATAGCAGCCCAACGGCACCCCGCCGATCAGACTCGCGCCCATCTGCGCGACCAGCCAGTCCACACTGTTGTCGGCGAGCACCGCGATATGCGCCGGATCGGCAAGACCCAGACCTGCGAGGCCAGCCGCGCAATTGCGCACCCGCGCCGAATATTGCGCCCAGGTCAGTTCCTGCCAGCCCTCCGCACCCTTCTGGCGCAGCGCGACATCCTCGCCATGTTCCTCGCCGTTTTTCAGGATCAGCGCGGGAAGCGGGAGATCGGACAGGGCGACCGTCATCGCCCGTCTACTTCTTCCCGAAGACCGGGGCTTCTTTCTTCAGCATGGCGTCGATGGCCGAACGGTGATCGGGTGAACGGTTGGTCAACCGTTCCATCGCCGAGCCGAATTCCATGGTCGAATGGGCCATCTGCTTGAGGCTGACGTTGATCGCCATCTTGGTGGTGCGGATCGCCATTTGCGCGCCATCGGCCAGTTCGCGCACGAATTCATCGACGCGCGCGTCCAGCTCCTCCAGCGGCACGGCATGATTGATGAGGCCGATGCGCTCGGCGTCCTTTGCGCCGATTGGCTTGCCGGTCATCAGGTATTCCTTGGCGCGGGCATAGCCGACCAGCATCGGCCACATGATCGCGCCGCCGTCGCCCGCAGTCAGGCCAACCTTGACGTGCGGATCGGAAATCCTGACGTGATCGGCGACGAAAGTGACATCGCACATGACGACCAGCGTCGCGCCGAGGCCTGCCGCGTGGCCCTGAATCTTGCCGATGATCGGCTTTTCGCAATCGAGCATCGAATAGACGAGCTGACGCCCTTCGACGATGGTGCGGTCAAACTCGTCCGGGTTGGAGATCATGAAGTCGAGATATTCGATGTCGCCGCCGCCGCTGAACAGCTTGCCGTTGGCGGTGAGCACGATGATGTCGACATCCATGTCGGCTGCTGCTTCGATGAAGACGCGCGAAAGCTCGCCATGCAGATCCTTGTTGGTGGCATTGCCCGCTTCCGGACGATTGAGCGCCAGCGTCAGCACGCGATCTTCCAGCTTGGTCTCGATGAATTGATAGTTGCCCCAGGCCATTTCCGCTTCCCGTCGTTTTGCATTGAATTGCGATGAGCTCGTGTCATATCCCGCCCCGCGAGGCAAGCTGGCGCCGCACGGCGCAAGGCGATGAGCGGAGATCAAGAATGAGCGAGACTGCGCCAGTAGTCCTGATAACCGGTGCGAGCGGCGGCGTCGGCAAGGCGGTCGCCGCCGAGATGGCAGCACATGGCTTTGACGCGGCGTTGCTCTATCGGTCCAACCGCGCGCCGGTGGACGAAGCGGCGGAGTCGGTTGGGGCGAATGGGCGCAAGGCCACAGTGCTCCAATGCGACCTGACCGATCCCAAGGCAGTCGAGGCCGCTGTTGCGCAGACCATTACCGAGTTCGGCAAGATCGATGTGCTCGCCCATTGCGCCGGGGCCTATACGGCATGGAAACCGATCCGCTCGCTGACGGCTGACGAGTGGACTGGCTTCCTTGATGCGGACCTCACCGGCTTCTTTCATGTTCTCGCCGCCTGCGTGCGGCACATGCACGAGCGCAAGAGCGGCGTGATCGTCGCCGTTTCTTCCATTGCGGCGCAGGCATGTCAGCCGCGCGGCGGGCAGGCTGCGGCGGCAAAAGCCGGACTCGATGCGCTTGTGCGCGTCGTCGCCAAGGAAGAAGGCAGGCACGGTATTCGCGCCAATGCCGTCTCCATCGGGCTTACCGCGACCGAGATGGGCGCCGATGCCGAGCGCGCGTGGGGCGAGGAAGCCACCAAGCGCCTGCTTGCCGGTGCGCCGCTCGGCCGCATGGGCGAGCCGGAAGAGATCGCTCGGGTGGTTCGCTTTCTTGCGTCGGACGAGGCAAGCTATGTCACCGGCAAGGTTCTGCAGGTCGATGGCGGCCAGATGATTGCCGGATAACGAGAGGATCACACGGTGAGCAACGAAGCCAATCTCTCGCTCGAAGAGATCGAGTCGCTGGTCGACTATTCGTCGCGCTATTTCATGGAGCGGCTCTGGCCGCTTCAGCAGAAGATGGACGACGAGGAATGGTGGCCCGCTGATGAGTTCAAGGCGCTTGCCGAAATGGGCCTGCTCGGCCTGACGATCCCCAGCGATTACGGCGGGCAGGGGCTGAGCTATCTCGCTGCCGGGATGATGGGCGAAGCGATGGCTTACGCCAATCCGGCTTTCGCTTTCAGCTGGACCAGTCACGAGAACCTGTGCCTCGATGCGCTCTACCGCAATTGCAACGAGGAGCAGCGCCAGCGTTTCGTGCCCAGGATGTGCGCGGGCGAGCTGATAGGTGGGCTTGGCATGACCGAGCCGGGCGCGGGCTCCGACGCGATCGGTTCGATGCGCACCACGGCGCGGCGAGTTGGTGGTGAAAGGGGCGACAGGTATCTGCTCAACGGCGGCAAGATCTACATCACCAACGGGCCGGTGGCCGACCTGTTCCTGGTCTATGCCAAGACCGATCCGACGGCGGGATCGAAGGGCGTTTCCGCCTTTATCGTCGAGGCCAATTCGCCCGGTTTCAAGGTGGCGCAGAAGCTCGACAAGATGGGCTTTCGCGGCAGCCCGACCGGCGAACTGGTGTTCGAGGATTGCGAGGTCCCGGTCGAGAACCTCGTTGGCGAGGAGAATCGCGGCATCGCCGTGATGATGAGCGGGCTGGATGTAGAGCGGCTGTTGTCGGCGCCGCTGTGTATCGGACCGGCGCAGCGTGCGCTCGACCTCGCAATCGATCATGCGAAAACGCGCGTTCAGTTCGGCCAGCCGATCGGCCAGTTTCAGCTCGTGCAGGCCAAGCTTGCGGACATGTACGCGCAAATCGAGGTGGCGCGTACTTACCTCCACAAGGCACTGACGATATGCGATAATATGGAACTGACCCAGGCGGGCAGGGGCGAGATTCACAAGGTCTCCGCAGCCGCGCTGATGGCCGCTTCGCGAGCGGCGAAATTCGTCTGCGACGAAGGCGTGCAGATATTCGGCGGGTCGGGCTATATGCGCGATACCGAGATCAACCGGCTCTATCGCACCACCAAGGTGATGGAGATCGCGGCAGGCTCACAGGAAATCCGCCAGACGATCATCGCCAAGGAATTGCTGAGGGATTAGCTCTCGCCTTCCATCAGGTTCGCGGTCGCCATATCGCGTGCCTCAGCGAAGTTTGCAGCAAGGCTTTCGGCGGTAAGCTCCGGGTCGGTGAAACCGGCTGAGCGGGCGATGGCAAGTCGCGCCACATTACCGCCGCCGACGTCGTAGAATTCGCCGGTCACCGTGCACTGCGGCGCACATAAATAAGCTATCGCCTCGGCCACCAGATGCGGCGGAAAGCCCTTCATGTGCTCGATCATCGCCGGGTCGTCGATCCCGTCCATCAGGCGGGTGTTTGCCGTGGGCCAAATGCCATTGACGCGGATGTCGTGAGGCTCGCCCTCGTTCGCGGCTACGGTCGTCAGACCCCAGTAGGCCGACTTGCCCGCCGCATAGACGCTGCGCCCCGGCAGGCCCATCATCGCGCCCGACATCACATTGACCACGCGCCCGAACCCCGCCTCGCGCATCGCGGGCCAGCACTTGCGCAGCAGCATCCAGCCACCGGTGAAGTTCGAACGGAAGATCGCTTCGGCGCGCTCGTCTTCGAGCAACTCGACACCGGTCGTGATATTGCCACCGGCATTGTTGACGAGAATGTCGATGCGCCTGAACGCGCTCATGGCGGCATCGACGATGGTCTGCGCGGCCTCCGCCGTGCCGACCATCGACGCATCCGCCACAGCCTCACCGCCGAGCGCGCGGATTTCCTCTACGACCGCCGTTGCGACATCGATGCTACCCGGTTTTACCGTCGATGCGCCGCCGCCGTAGTCGTTGACAAGCACACTGGCGCCGCGCCTCGCAAGCGCCAGCGCCGTTTCCCGGCCCACGCCGCGTCCCGCGCCGGTGACGATCGCGACCCGGCCGGAAAGGTCGATCACTTCATCGCGATGGGATTGATCGGCGATCCGACCGCGCGGGTGATCGCAAGCGGCGGGGCGACCAGCATGAAGGTATACTGACCGTCCGCCTTGCAATCCGCCGCCAACGCATCGAGATCGAACATCTCGCCGAAAGGCAGGCCCATGTCGCGCAGGCACAGCAGGTGCATCGGCAGGAACATCTCGTCGCCGTAGGTTTCTTCGTTCATCACCTCGACCGCGACATTGTCGGCGCAGATCGCCGCCGCGCTCTTGTCGTGGAGCCATTCGGCGCAGGTGTGGTGACAGCCCGGCTGGCCTGACATGAACTGTTCGCGGCTGCCGCGCGTCAGGTTGCCGATCTGGCCGGTGCGCACCGCGACGATGTCGCCGGGTAGAACCGTGACGCCCTCGGCTTCGCAGGCAGCGTTGAGATCGTCCGGCGTGATCGCATAGTCGCCGGGCAGGATATCCATGCCCTTGAGCTTGGCGATGTCGAGCAGCACGCCGCGCGAGGCAACGCCGGGCTTGGCCATGTTCTCGACGCCGCAGCGGGAGGCGCCGGCGAGGCTGAGATGCTCGTGGATCGAGAAGCCGTTGTAGAAGGCGTCATCGTAGTGGACGTGGCTCAGCGCATCCCACTGCGTCGCGCATTGCAGCGGCATGTGCACCACGTCGTCGTTGAAGCGGCTGCGTGGAAATTCCTCGCTGTGCTTCTGGTTCATCGCAGTCATGTATTTCATCGGATTGAAGCGGAACCCGCCGAATTGCGGGCCGTTCTCGTCGAAGTTGAGGCCCAAAGCGAACATCTTGCCCTGCTTCACTTCTCCGGCCGCGCGCTGAAGCGCGGCGGGATCGATGTGGTTCAGCGTGCCGCGCTGGTCTTCTGGCCCCCAGCGGCCCCAGTTGCGCAGTCCCTCTGCCATCTTGTCGAAATCGGCCGACTTCATTCGCGAATCCTTTCCCTTTGCTATGACCGGTTCGTCCCGCGAAGTGCGCAGGATTGCAAGCGCCTTCATCCCTTTTTGACGGTTGTTGGTGCTTCGACTAGGCGATGCGGCAATGCAGAAGGATCAAACCATGAGCGACTGGCGCACAATCCCGATGAGCGGCGTTCACAATTTTCGCGATTACGGCGGCTATGCGCTGGTCGGTGGCGGCAGGCTGAAACGCGGCGTGCTGTGGCGCTCGGGGCAGCATGCCGGTGCGACCGACGACGATCTTGCGACGATCGCCGATCTGGGTCTTGCCTCCGTGTTCGACCTTCGAACGTCGAAGGAGCGTTCGCTCTACCCTTGTCGTCGTCCCGAGGGGTTTGATGCGGAAATCGCCCATTCGGCAGATCCGGATCGCCCCAAATACGCTCCGCACATCGAAGCCGCGCGCCAGGCGGGCGGCAAGCGCGATGCCGAATTCATCCACGAGATGATGACCGATACCTATACGCGCATCGCCTTTCGGCCCGAACTGCTGGCCATGACGCGGGGGCACGCCGAAGCCCTGACGCGCGGCGACGGGCCGAGCCTCGTCAATTGCATGGCGGGCAAGGATCGCACCGGGATCGCCGTCGCCGCGATTCAGCTTGCCGCCGGAGTGCATCGCGACGACGTGATGGCGGATTACCTGCTGACCAACACGGCAGGAGACGCCGTGGCACGGATTCGCGCGGGAATGGAAACGGTGCGCGGAATCAACTCCGGCATGAGCGAGGAGGCCGCGCGCACGATCATGGGGGTGGAGCCTGAATATCTCGAAGCGGCCTTCGCTTCCATCGACGAGCGCCACGGCTCGATCGACGCATGGCTGGCGGAGGCCCTGGGTCTGGATCAGGCGGCGCGGGAGAAACTGCGCGAGGCGATTGGCGAATCGTAAGATTCCCGGATCCGTTCGCCTCGAGCCCTTCGGCAGGCTCAGGATGAACTGCCGACATTCGGTCGTCATTCGAGAGACGGGGTTACGGTCGTGTCTCGACTGCGCTCGACACGAACGGGGTGTGGCTAGATAAACGCCTTCACGTCCGCCATGAAGCGATCGAATTCGTCATGGTGCAGCCAGTGCCCTGCGTTTTCGTATTCGATGAGGCGTGCGTCCTGGAACAGGGCCATGCGACCGTCCGTGCTGGGGCTAGGCATGAAACTCTTGAGGCCCCACAACATCAGCATCGGGCAAGTGATTGAGCGCCACAGCGTCTCGATCTGATCGACCGGCATGTCATTTGCCGACCAGACGTTGAGATAATTGTCGAATTTCCAGCTCCAGGTTCCGTCCTCGTTGCGGTTTGCGCCGTGGATGGTGAGGTGGCGCGCCTGATCGTCCGAGAGATGCGTGTTCTCTTCCTTCATGCGGGTGTAGGCGGCTTCGAGCGTCGGATAGCGCTTTGGCGAGCGACCGGCGGCCCTGCGCTTGTCCTCGATCCACATGCGCAGACGCTCCGGGGAACCGCGCTCGGGCATCGAGGAAACCGTCTGGGCGGTCATGCCCAGTCCCTCGACATTGACGAATTTCAGCACCTTGTCGGGATAGAGGCCGGCATAGCGCGAGCAGATGTTCCCGCCCAGCGAATGGCCGATCAGCGTAACCTTGTCGTAGTCCAGCGCATGGATCAGCTGCGCGAAATCGTAGATGTGGGCGTCGAGGGCATAGTGTCCTTCGGGCGACCAGGCGCTGTCGCCATGACCGCGCAGGTCGGGGCAAATCACATGCCAGTCCTTGCACAGTTCTTCGGCCACCCAGTCCCACGAGCGACAGTGATCGCGCCCGCCGTGTTGAAGGATCAGCGGCGGCGCGTCCGGGTTGCCCCAATCGACATAGTGGAGGCGCAGGCGCTGGGAATAATAGGTGTTGGAGGTAGGACCGAGCGTTCTCATGACCCAAGGCATTGCGCTCTGCGCGCGAAACCGTCAATTGCGGCACACGAAATGATTCTATCTGGCGTGCGGGACGGGAAACACCATCTAGGTCGCCAGCGGAGGCACTGATGGCGACACATACGACGAAAATGCTCATTATCGGTTCGGGGCCGGCCGGACTTTCCGCCGCGATCTATGGCGCCCGCGCAGGCATGGAGCCGATCGTGGTGCAAGGTCTGCAACCGGGTGGTCAGCTCACCATTACCACCGATGTCGAGAACTATCCCGGCTTTCGCGATGTGATCCAGGGGCCGTGGCTGATGGAGGAAATGCAGGCGCAGGCCGAGCATGTCGGCACGCGGATGATGTGGGACACGATCGTCGATGTGGACCTTTCCGGCCCCAAGTTCACGGCGACCGGCGACGGCGGCGACGTGTATGAGGGCGATGCGCTGGTGATCGCGACGGGCGCGCAGGCCAAGTGGCTGGGCGTCCCCGGCGAACTGGAGCTGGGCGGCAAGGGCGTGTCGGCTTGCGCAACCTGCGACGGTTTCTTCTATCGCGGCAAGAAGGTCGCGGTGATCGGCGGCGGCAATACGGCTGTCGAAGAGGCGCTCTACCTCACCAACCATTCGGACGATGTCACTCTGATCCACCGGCGCGATTCACTGCGTGCCGAGAAGATCCTGCAGGACCGGCTGTTCGCCAATCCGAAGATTTCGGTGCTGTGGAACAAGACGGTCAAGAGCTTCGATGCGGGTGAGGACGGCACGCTTGGCTCGCTGACGCTGGTCGATACGCAGAGCGGCGAGGAAAGCGCCTTCGCGGCGCAGGGCGGCTTTGTCGCCATCGGGCATGCGCCCTCGACCGAACTGTTCAAGGGCAAGCTGGAAATCGACGGCGGCGGCTACATTGTGGTCGAACCCGGCACGCCAAAGACCGGGATTCCGGGCGTTTTCGCCTGCGGCGACGTGATGGACCACGTCTATCGGCAGGCGGTGACGGCGGCGGGGACGGGCTGCATGGCCGCGCTCGATGCCGAGCGTTACCTGGCCGAACGGGAATTTGCCGAAAAGGCGAAGGAAGCGGCGGAGTGATTTCCATTGTCACCCCAGCGAAAGCTGGGGTCTCGAGCAGCACCGTTCAGCGCAGCAGGTGTAGCGACTCGTAGAGATCATCCCATGAAGGATTCATCGCCTCGATCGCGTCAAGCGTCCATTGCCGCTTCCACGCCTTGATCGCTTTTTCGCGCGCGATGGCCTCCTCGATGGAGGGAAAGACCTAGAAATAGACGAGCCGCGTAGGCTTGTAGCGCGAAGTGAACGCGCCGCCCTTGCCCTCGCGGTGCCGGGTGATGCGGGCAACGAGATCGCTGGTTATGCCCGTATAGAGAACGCCGTAGCGCTTGTTGGTGACAATATAGACATACCCGCCTCGCATGCCAGGAACGTGGCACCATGCTGCCCTAGATGCCAGCCTTCGCTGGCATGACGGATTATGGCCAAGTCGTACCCGCTTCTCCCTCGTCACCCCGGCCCCCGAGCCGGGGTCCAGCTTGCTTCTGATTGTGGAACTGGATCCCGGATCAAGTCCGGGATGACGATGGAGGATGGTCTTTCGCCGGTGAGCATGGCGAGGTCGCATCCGCCCACCGCCAGGGGCTGATACAAACGCCGCCCGAAATGCTTTCCTACCTCGTTCGAATATGGCTTGCCCTTGCCGATGAGCCCGGCCCCTGCATCAACCACCGTGTCACTGCGCGTAGCGCATTGCGCTGGCCATGAGCGCCAGCTTCGATCATCGGGGCATGAAATTTCCCCTATGTGGGGAATGTGTAACCTTCACCCCCGAAAAGCGCGGAATTGCACGGATTTCAACGGGGTTACACCGCTACGGACAAGTGTCACTTGTGTCACCCTCGGCAGAGTGCGGCCGGTCGCCAGGTCAGCCGTTCAGGGCTTCGACCAGTCGCGCTTCCAGCCATTCGCGGGCGTCCGGCTCGACATAGGCGTGGGTGGCGTCGACGCAGGTTTTTACGCGCGGATCGCCCTTGTCCCACGTGGCGAGGAACGCCTTGCCGGTGCGGTCGCGCTCGGCGATCAGGAAGGTCACTTCGCCTGGAAAGTCGGCGATACCCTTGGCGATGTCCTGTGCCAGCGATGTCGGCGGGGCGGACGGTCGTGCTGCTCCGATCAGGCTGCCGAACAGCTTTCCAAGCGAAACCTGCCCGGTCAGCAGCCGTTTGATCGCTGCGGGATCGGTCAGGCGCTTGCGATAGTGGTCGCGGACGACTTCGGGCGGCGATTCCTGCTCGTCCTCGCCGGTCCCTTCGAAGGTCCAGGGGTTCGACAACACCAGAGCATCGCAGCCCGCGCCTTGCGCCAGCATCAGCGCCGA
>JAGREJ010000077.1:13549-15315 GCA_020446595.1 Novosphingobium sp.
GCGCCGGAGCGGACCTCGTTGCCGCCAGTAACCAGCAGCAGGCCCGACGTCGCTTGCTCGCTGCCGTCTATCGTGCCGACGAGGCGCGATCCTTCGCATTCGAAAGTGAAATGCCTACGGGTCATGTACGCATTCCGATGGTGAGGATCGCGGCGAGCGCGTCGGCCTGCTCGCGCGATTCGCCGGGTTCGGCGCGCAGCCACAGTCCTGCTCCACCCACCGTTCCCTGTTCAATGACGCTCTGGCCATCGTGTTGCGGCGCTTGCGCTTCCTCCAGATCGGCGAAGAGTTGCGGACCAACTCGGTATCCGGCCAGTTCGATGCCTTCGGACAGGGCCAGCGAAGTCAGTTCCTCGCGGGTCTCCTCCCTGCCTGCCTCGCGCGCCGCCAGTGTGCGGGCGCGCAGCATCTGGCGCAGGATCGAACCGCCCTTGACCGGGGCATATTGCCAGCCGGGCATGCCATCCGGCACGGCGAGACACCCACCGCGAATGCCGAGAACGTGGGTCGCACCGAAATGTTGCGAGGCCGCTGCAACGGCACTGCACCAGTGTTGCAAGGACTGTGTTTCGAGCGGCGCGAGGCTTTCGCCGGTGCCGGGCAGGTCCGGCAGCACAGAGTCGATGCCGGCGGCGTCGAGACGGCGCATCACTTCTACCGTGAAGCGACGCATCCGGTTGGCTTCGTCGAACAGGGCCGGGACGATCAGCAGGCGGTGTTCGCGCCGGTCATCGAAGACGAGGGCATACTCCTCAGTGCTCGCCCCGCCGGGGAGCGGGCAGGGCCAGCTGACCGGCGTCACAGCTCGGCGCGCTTGGCCTCTGCAAAGGCAAGCAGGCCGCCGTAGGTCTCCAGCATTTCGCCATCGATGTCGTCATCCTCAATGACGATGTCGAGCCGGTCTTCCATTTCGGTGAGAAGGCCGGCGACGGCCATGGAGTCCAGTTCGGGCAAATGCCCGAACAGGCCCGTATCGGCGGTAAAGCCGTCGGCAAGGCCATTCTTCAGGCCGAGCACGTCAGTCAGTATCCGGCGCAAAAGCTGGTCGGTCTGGTTATCCATGGCCATCTTTCGGTGTATAGCGAGACGAACGAACGCGGCCTCTAGCCGTGCTGGCCTTTTCCGGCAAGCCGCGCGAGTCCCGACTTCGCGAGCGCGATCCAGTTGCGCGGGCTGCCAGGCCGGAACATGTCCAGCCGGTAGCGCGGGCGCACCTCTTCCATCCAGTCGCGTTTGTAGGGATCGTCGCCGATGCCATAGTCGATCAGATCGACCTTGTCGGTGTCCAGCGCCTCGCGGAACATCGCGGCCGACAGCACCGTTCCCGGCGACATCGACATGGCGCTTTCCCTGTATGCGAGCTTGTGAATGAACGCCGTTCCGCCTTCGATGGTCCATATCTGGGCGGCGACGGGCACACCCTCGTCATAGGCGACGCCCATGCGCAAGTGGCCAAGCTCGCCTTCTGCCTCGGCGAACTGGCGCAGGAAGGGAAGCGAGCCTTCCTCCGGTTTCCAGCTTTCCCGGTAGATTGAAACGTATTGCGCCCAGAAGACTTCGTCGAACCGGTTGAGGATACGGCACTGGAGCTTGCCGCTTTTGCGCTTGATCGTGCTGCGCAGCTTGCCGGGCAGGCCTGCCTGATATTCCTCCCAGCTTCGGCCGCGAACCGGCAGGACGTGGTTCGAATCGCACCTTTCGCGCAACACGGTCCATCTCGCCTTGTGAAAGGCCTGTTCGAGCAGGGTGGCGCTGCCATCCTCGTC
>JAGREJ010000077.1:15504-18392 GCA_020446595.1 Novosphingobium sp.
ACGACCGGCGCCATATTGCACGCCGATGCCAGTCCGCGCATCCAGTCAAGGCGATCGAACGGTGCCTGCTGCTGTGCCGGGGACAATAGCGCCGCAAGCTGTGCATCCAATTGCACTTCCTTAAGATCGGCGTGATATTCAACTGCTATCAATTCACCGTATCCCAATTTGGAGCCTCCTCGCATCCATGCGTAGCGCCGCCATCCCTTCGATCCGTCCGCTAGACCATCTCGCCGAGACCGGTGAGGATGACGCGCCTGCGCTGGCCTTGCGCAGATCGACTCTAAGTTATCAGGAATTAAGAAGTCGTTTGTCCCGGCTCGCGGGCTGGCTCGCTTCGCAGGCACCGGAACCCGGCGCGAGAATTGCGACCTGGGCGGCCAAGGGCGAGCTCACCTGCCTCATGCCGCTGGCGACGGCACGTGCCGGGCTCGTCCATGTCCCGATTAATCCGCTGCTCAAGCATGCGCAGGTTCAGCACATTCTTTCGGACAGCGGCTCGGTCATGCTGATCGGCACTCCCGCGCGTCTGGCGACATTGCAGGAAGGCGATGTCCCGCAAGGCTGTGTCGTATTGGCGGAAGACGATGCCATCGAGGCAGCGATGGCGTCGGGCGAAGAGCTGAGCGCATCGGACAACGATCCCCACTCGCTCGCCGCAATTCTCTACACCAGCGGATCGACCGGTCGGCCCAAGGGCGTGATGCTGAGCCACGCCAACATGTGGCTGGGGGCGGAAAGCGTCGCCAGCTATCTCGGGCTTGCGTCGGACGACCGGACTCTCGCGGTCCTGCCGCTCTCGTTCGACTACGGGCAGAATCAGCTTCTTTCGACCTGGCACGCGGGCGGCTGTGTGGTTCCGCTTGATTATCTGGTGCCGCGCGACGTCATGAAGGCGGTGGACAAGCATGCGATCACCACGCTGGCTGCCGTGCCGCCGCTTTGGGTGCAACTGACCGAACTGGAATGGCCGCCTGAGATTGCGGCGAATCTCAGGCGCCTGACCAATAGCGGTGGGGCGCTGACTCCCGATCTGGTGAAGAAGCTGCGCGGAATCTTCCCGCAAGCGCGGCTTTTCGCGATGTACGGTCTGACCGAGGCGTTTCGGTCGACCTATCTCGACCCTGCGCTGGTCGATGACAATCCCACGTCGATCGGCAAGGAAATCCCGCACGCGGAGATCCTTGTGGTCAACGATGCCGGCGAGATCGCCGCCGACGACGAGGAAGGCGAACTGGTCCATTGCGGTCCGCTGGTCGCGCAGGGTTACTGGCAGGATGCCGAACGCACCGCCGAACGCTATAAGCCCGCGCCGAAGGAATCGCGCTACGGCGGAATGGCGGTCTGGTCGGGCGATCGGGTGCGCCGCGACGCAGAGGGCTTGCTGTATTTCGTCGGCAGGCGCGATGCGATGATAAAGAGTGCGGGCAACCGCATTTCGCCGCAGGAACTGGAAGACGCCGCGCTGGCGACCGGACTCGTTGCCGAGGCTGTGGCGCTGGGCATCCCCGACGAGCGGCTGGGCCATGCGATCCATCTCATCGTGCGCGCCCGCGCAGGGGCTGTCGATGCGGAGGCGGAACTTCCTAAACGGCTTATGCAGGACTTGCCCAACTTCATGCAGCCCAAGGTGATCCACTGGCGCGAAACCATGCCGATCAGCCCCAACGGCAAGCTCGACCGGACTGGCCTCTACGGGGAGCTTGCAGCGTGAAGCCACTTGGTCCGATTCCCGCCGGTTTTGCCGCCATCGATGGGGTGCTTGCTGTCGGTGGGCGCAAGGTCACCCGGCTTGTCGAGGAAGCGGGCGATACGCCGCTGTTCGTCTATTCGGCGGACATGTTGCGTGAAAGGGTGGCGCAACTGCGCGTGGCGATGCCCGAACGGCTGGCTATTCATTATGCCATAAAAGCTAATCCTTTCGTTCCGATATTGAAGCTGTTTTCTGAACTTGTCGATGGATTCGACATTGCTTCGGGCGGTGAGCTTGGCATCGTCACAGGTGCTGGCATCGACCCTGCGATTGTAAGCTTTGCCGGACCGGGCAAGCGCGACCGAGAGCTGGAAGTCGCGATCAGTGCAGGCGTGACGCTCAACCTTGAATCCGAGGCCGAAGCACGGCGCGCATTCGCCATAGCCGAACGCATCGGGAAAACGCCCCGCCTCGCGATCCGGGTCAATCCCGATTTCGATCTCAAGGGCTCGGGCATGAAGATGGGCGGCGGGGCCAAGCCCTTCGGCCTCGATGCCGAGCGCGTTCCCGCGCTGGTGCGCGAGGTGATCGCCAGCGGGGCCGAATGGCGCGGTTTTCACATCTTCGCGGGATCGCAGGCACTGGATGCCGAGGCAGTGGCCGATACGCAGGCGCAGACCCTTGCGCTGGCGGCGCGGCTCGCACGCGAGAGCAATTCACCGCTGCCCAAATGCAATCTGGGCGGCGGCTTCGGCATTCCCTATTTTCCCGGTGACGAGCCGCTCGATATTTCCCTTGTTGGAGAGAGGCTTGGCGCGCAATTCGACGCTCTTCCCGCCGAGCTGGCCGACACGCATTTCTGCATCGAACTGGGTCGCTATCTCGTTGGCGAAGCTGGCGTCTATCTCGCGACCGTGATCGACCGCAAGGAAAGCCACGATCAGGTGTTTCTCGTTACCGATGGCGGCATGCACCATCAGCTTGCCGCCTCGGGCAATTTCGGAACGGTTGTACGCCGCAACTATCCTTCTGCAATTGCCACGAAATTCGGCGCGGAACCGGAAGAAGAGGCAAGCATTGTCGGTTGCCTGTGCACGCCGCTCGACCGGCTTGCCGACAACGGCCATTTCCCGCGCGCCGAGGTGGGCGACCTGATCGCGGTGTTCTGCGCCGGGGCCTATGGCGCCAGCGCGAG
>JAGREJ010000078.1 GCA_020446595.1 Novosphingobium sp.
TCGGTCTTGGCCTTCTTGACCTTCTTCATGATCTCGTCGGCGTCATCGACAAGGTTGATCCGGCTCATGTCCGAAGGATCGCTCTTGCTCATCTTGGCCGAGCCATCGCGCAGGCTCATGATCCGGGCGGCTTCTGGCGGGATGATCGGATCGGGCAGGGTAAAGACGCCCGGAACCGTGCTGCCTTCCTCGCCGTAGCCGGGAACGAAGTCCACGTTGAACTTCTGGGCGACGTCGCGCGCCAGCTCGAGGTGCTGCTTCTGGTCCTCGCCCACCGGCACATGCGTCGCCTGATAGAGCAGCACGTCTGCAGCCTGCAGCACCGGATAGGTGAATAATGCGATCGAGGCGCCCTCACGGTTCTTGCCCGACTTGTCCTTGAACTGGGTCATGCGGTTGAGCCAGCCCATCCGCGCGGTGCCGTTCAGCAGCCATTGCAGCTCGGCATGGGCGGGGACCTGCGCCTGGTTGAACAGCACTGAACGATCCGGATCGACACCGCAGGCGACCAGCGCGGCGACCATTTCGAGCGTGCTCTGCGTAAGCTGCGCGGGATCGTGCGGCAGCGAGATCGCATGCAGATCAGCCAGGAAATAGAGGCAGGTTCCGGCCTCATGCTCGTCCTGCATGCGCACCCAGTTGCGGATCGCGCCGAGGTAATTGCCGAGATGAAGGTTGCCGGTGGGCTGGATGCCCGAGACGATGCGCATTGTTAAACCCCGATGGTGCGAATGAGCGCGCCCATAGGCTGCCGACGCCGGGGCGGCAAGGTTGGTGGAAGGCGAGTCAGCCCTGACGGCGGCGCAACTGGCCCAGCGTCTCGCGGTTCAGCACGCCGAGCGCAATCGCCGCGATCAGGAATATAACACCGCCAAAGGCGACCAGCGCGGCGATCGCACCGATACGTTCGATTGCCGAACCGATATACCAGTCGGCGCCCATCGGCATCGCGAACCAAAGTGCCGCGCCCATGATCGCGGTGGCCAGCGCAATTCGCGCGATTCTGCCGATTACCAACCCGGTGAGGTGGTAATAGCCTTTGCGCACAAGGATCGCGTAGAGCAGCGCGCAATTGGTCCAGGCCCCAATGGCTCCGCCTAGCGCGAGCCCGACGACGCCGAGGCGCGGCAAGAGCAGGAAATTGGCGATCACATTGACCACGAGCCCTGTCGCGGCGGTGTAGACCGGCGTCTTCGTATCCTTGCGTGCGAAGAAATTGGGCACCAGCACCTTGACGAGGACATAGGCGGGCAGGCCGACCACGAGGCCTGCGACAACCGCGCCCGTGGCAAGGCTGTCGGCCAGCGTATAGGCGCCGCCCGTATAGAAGGCGCGGGTGAAGGCGCTGCCCGATATGAACAGGGCCACGGCGGCGGGCAGGGTCAGCAGCAGCGACAGTTCCACGGCATTCGATTGCAGCCGGAATGCACCATCGTGATCGTCGTTGGCTATGTAGCGAGACAGCGACGGCAGGATCGCGGTGCCCAGCGCGATGCCGATGATTCCGAGCGGCAACTGGTTGAGGCGATCCGCCATGGCGAGAAAGGTGATCGACTTGTCGGGCAGGGTCGAGATGAAGAACAGGTCGATGAAACGGCTGATCTGGTAAACGCCTGCGCCGAATACCGCGGGCAGGATCAGGATACCCAGTTCCTTGACCCCGTAAGTGATGCGTGGACGCCGAAGCGCCATCGTGAAACCCGCGCGTCGCGCCCAGAAGCCGAGCCAGACGAGCTGGAACAGGCCCGACGCACTGACCGCAATGGCCAGGGCAACGCCCGTCAGCTGCTTGCCTGTTTCGCCGTCCCCCTGCATGGCGCCGTAAATTAGCGCGGCGATGAGGCACAGGTTGAGCATTATCGGCGCGGCGGCGGCAGCGGCAAAGCGCGACATCGAATTGAGCACGGCGGCGAACAGAGTCGCCAGGCTCATGAAGGCGAGATAGGGAAAGGCGATCCGCGCCATCAGCGAGGCGAGCGCGAAGGTGTCCCCGTCGCCCTTGAGCTTGTCGCTTGCAAACAGACCCATGATCCACGGCATGACGATCAGCGCCAGGGCGGAGAAGACGATCAGGATCGGGATGAGGAAGGCCATCACTTCCTCGGCGAATTTGCGAGCGTCGGAAAGGTCGCCGCCCTCTTCCTTGTAACGCCGGTTGAACAGCGGGACGAAGGCCTGCGAGAAGGCTCCCTCGGCGAACAGGCGGCGGAAGATGTTGGGCAGCTGAAAGGCCAGTTGCCAGGCATCGGCGACCCCGCCCGCGCCCAGCACGCGGGCGAGCAGCATGTCGCGCGCGAAGCCGAACAGGCGGCTGACCATGGTCAGCGCACCGATTGTGCCGACGTTGCGGACGAGGCTCATCTTCCCCGTCTCCTCGCGGTCAGATCAGGCGTTGCCGGTCGGCGCGCCTTCGCCGCCGCCCTGCTGTTCCGCGCTGGCGGCAAGCTGCTGCATGTAGAGCCCGTTGAAGTCGATCGGATCGAGCATGAGCGGGGTGAACCCGGCGTCGCGGATGGCATCGGCGATGATCCGGCGCGCGAAGGGGAACAGGATGCGCGGCGCTTCGGCGAACAGGAAGGCGTGGGAAGTGCCCTCGTCGAGGCCGCGTATGCCGATCAGTCCCGCATAGGAGAGATCGACGGCATAGGCGGTACCCTCGGAGGTCTTGGCGGCGGCGACGATCTTGAGCTCCACCTCGTGAATGTCGCCCTCGATCAGTTGCGCGCCGATGTTGAACTGCACGTCGATCTGCGGCGCCTCGGTCCACTGGTAGCACTGCGGCGCATTGGGATTCTCGACCGACATGTCCTTGATGTATTGCGAGATGATGCCTGCGGCCGGACCGTCGTCGGCGCCATTCGCGGCGGGATCGGGATTGAGGTCGGTGATGATGTTGCCTTCGTCGGCCATTTTCGATGTTCCTGGTGCGCGATGAACGGGGTGACCAAGCAGGTCAGGTGCGCGCGACTAGCACCGGCGCGGGCAGGCGGCAATGGGCTGGCGCTAACCGCTTGCACCGGCGCGCGAGAGCAGTAGTCAGCCTGATGCCTTTACCAGCCAGGCCTTGCAGGCCATGAGTACGCCCTCGCCGGGGACGAAGTGCTGCTCGAACAATTTGGTGAGATCGTCGGTCGCGCGCTCGCGGACCGCTGCATCCTGATCCTCCAGCGCGCGGCCGAATGCCATGGCCGCTGTGACGAATTGCACTGCCTCGTCTACAGGAACGCCAGCACCTCCGATTGGCTGCAATCCTTCGTAGGCATCGATCTCGATGCCTGTGAATCCGGCGCCAAGGAGCACCTCGTTGAGGTAGTCAAGATCCTCGAACGCAAACGGCCCCGGAGCACGCGGGACGGCCTGGGCAACTTCGACGTTCGCGCGCAAGACCCCCATCATCTCCATCATCCAGGCGTTTTCGCGCGGCGGTCCCCAGACGGCAAGATCGACGCCTGCTCCGCCCTTGAGCAACGAACGAAGGTGGGAGAATGCGGCGACCGGCTGTTCGAAGAACATCGATCCGAAGCGGGAAAACAGGCGATCGAACGGGGGCGTATCGAAGGTTACAGTGCTTGCGTCCGCACGGAGGAAACTGGCGTTGCGCATCCCGGCCGCTTCGGCGCGGCGCATCGCAGCGCCAACGAGATCGGGTGAAATATCGATGCCCAACGCGATTCCATCGGGAGCTACGGCATTGGCTATCGCAAGAGTCGTGGTTCCTCCGCCCGACCCGATGTCGAGCACCCTTTGTCCGGGAACGAAATCTGCCCTGTCCAGCAACGCCTGTCCGATGGGCGCGAGCATTCCTTCAAAGCGGTCGAGATTGGCAAGCCATCTCGCGCCCATTTCGCCTGCCCAGTCCTCGGGTTTCAGGGCGTTAGGCGATGGCGAGGCATTTTCGGTCACTGATGGCTCCTGCATGCTTGCATGGCAGACCGACGGTATTGCCGTGCTCTGTCCTTGCTGCACATCATGTCGGGCGTGGCGCAGGGAAAGCAAGGCCGTAATTGCGCCATCCACCTTCGCGAAAGCTTTTGTCCGGTATAAAAACAAGACCGAGCGAGCAGGTGTGTGTTGTGCATTTGTCAACCATGCCTATCTCGGGTTATGAAGGTACAGAGATGCTTAACGCCTCAAGGAAGATGGACCCCCCGGTGTGACTGTCGAAATCGTTATCCTTGCCATGATCGCCGCGTTTCTCGGGCTGCGGCTCTATTCGGTGCTGGGACGCCGTGCCGAGCATGAGGAAGAGCCGATCCAGGGCCGGATCGATCAGCCGCCCGCCATGAACCGGACCACGGTTCCGCGCGCGCTGGAGGAAGCGGAAACCTTTCCGCCCCGCATGCCGGACCGTCACTATCCCGCCGCCACGCCCATGGTCGAGCGCGGGCTGCGCGATATTTCCGCGATGGACCGCCGGTTTGACCCCTTCGCTTTCATGGAGGGCGCGCGCGGCGCCTATCGTATGGTGCTCGAAGCGTTCTGGCAGGGCGACAAGGACGAGTTGCGAGAGCTTTGCGATCCGGCGGTCTACGCAAGCTTTGCCGAAGCGATCGACGCGCGGCTTGCCGCTGGTGAGACGCTCGACAACAGTCTGGTGCGGATTGAGGAAGCCGCCATTACCGACGCGTCTTTCGATGCACCCACGGCGCGGATCACCGTACGCTTCCGCTCGGACATTGCCGCGGTGACGCGCGACGCCGATGGTAACGTGATTGCCGGATCGCTCGACGATGCGATCGAGGAAATCGACGTGTGGACCTTCGCGCGCAATGTCCAGTCCGCCGATCCGGACTGGCTGCTGGAAGAGACCGACGAAGGATAGCGCTTTGCCTCGTGGGGGGACGAGAATTGCCGCGGCGCTGGCGCTGGTCGCATTGCTTGGCGCTTGCGTGAGGCTGGTTCCCGGACAGACCACTTCCATCCCACCCGTCAGACCATCATCGCCGGAGCCCGATACCGCGCTTGCTGCGGGCCTGCATCCCGGCCCGGCCGTCGAGCGGCTGGGCATGGCGAATGGCGATGCGCGGCTGGCCATGCTGTCCTTTGTCGAAAGCTGCCCTCGGCTGCTGGCGCGCGACGATGCCAGCGGGTTGACCCGGCAGGCCGACTGGCGTCTGCCCTGCGAGGCGGCCGGGCGCTGGAGCGGCGATGCAACGAATTTCTTCGCAACCTATTTCGAAACCGTGCGGGTCGGTGAGGGCGAGGCTTTCGCCACCGGTTATTTCGAGCAGGAAATCGAAGGCGTGCGCAGTCGTCAGCCGGGTTACGACGTGCCGGTTTACGGCATGCCGGACGATCTGGTGCGCGCCAGACCGGGCGAGGCCGAACCTCTGTCTTCGGGAAAGCTACCGCTGGGCCGCTATGACGAGGC
>JAGREJ010000079.1 GCA_020446595.1 Novosphingobium sp.
CAACTGAGCTACACCCGCGCATCGGCTTGGGAGCCGCGCCACTAGTGCAGGGCGTGGGGGCTGTCAACTGCCAAGCCCGCGTCACACCGAGTGCATGCCCACGATGTGCGCATTAACCATATTTTCGCCTCTCGCTGCGAAAAGCAGCCCTGTCGCTCGCGGTGCGGGCGAGAGGGGGAAATCCGATATATGGCATACCGCCGGATCGCCGTTCTGGCCGCATTGGCCTTGCCCGCTGTCGTGCAGGCCGCGCCGCCCGCAGTCGTCACCGACAGTTCGGTGTTCATCGAACGCCGCGACGCGGATAACGGCAGGCGGCTGGAAATGGCCGACAGCTTCGACAAGGGCGACCGCGTCGTAACGGTTTTGCGCTGGCAGCGCAGACAGGGCTCCGGCAGTTTCACCATCACCAATCCGATGCCGCGCGCGATCGCCTATCAGGCCAGTTCGCGCTCCGACGAGCTGGTTTCGGTCGATGGCGGCAGAACCTGGGGGCACCTTGGTCAGCTCAGGATCGGTGACAGGCTCGCCAGCCCCGAAGACGTGACTCATGTGCGCTGGCGCATTCCGACCCGGATTGCGGCGGTGGGACGCGGCCAGATAGCCTATAGCGGGATCGTCAGGTAATCGCCTAGACCGCTACCGGCGCGGGGATATGGGCCTGCGGCTCGTATCCCGTGACAACGAAATCCTCGATCCGGTAGTCAAAGATCGAGTCCGGCTTGCGCATAATTTCCAGCATAGCCTCGCCCCTCGGACTGCGCGAACGCTGCTCTTCAACCAGCGGTGCATGATTGAGATAGAGGTGCACGTCGGCGCCCATCCATACCGCCTCGCCCGGCTCATAGCCTGTTTGCTGCGCCAGCATCCGGGTCAGCAAGGCGAGCGACCACACATTGAACGCGAACCCGAGTCCGAGATCGCAACTACGCTGGTAAAGCAGGCCCGAGAGCTTCCCGTCGGCAACGTGGAACTGATAGGTCTTGTGGCACGGTGGCAACGCCATGGCGTCTAGCTCGGCCACGTTCCAGCCTTCGATGATATGGCGGCGACTGCCGGGATTGTCGCGCAGGCTGTCGATCACCTGCTGGACCTGATTGATCCCGCGACCGCGACGAAACAGCCCCTCTCCGGCTTCCTCATAGGTCGGCCAGTCGACCCATTGCTTGCCATAGACCGGGCCGAGATCGCCCCATCTTTCGGCGAAATCGGCGTCGTCCACAATCCGCTTCGAGAAATCCTCGCGGGAAATGATCTCACCGGTTTCGCGACGGAAACGGTCCAGCGGCCAGTCGGTCCAGATTTGGACGCCTTGCGCGCAGAGCGGACGGATATTGGTTTCCCCTGTGAGGAACCACAACAGTTCGCGCGTTGCGCTTTTCCAGAACACGCGCTTGGTAGTCAGCAGCGGCATGGCTCCGCCCGACAGATCGAAGCGGATCGTCTCGCCGAACAGCGAGCGTGTGCCGACGCCGGTGCGATCCACGCGCTCGTCGCCCTGCTCCCAGATGCGGCGCATCAGATCAAGATACTGCCATTCCCAGTGCGGCTGTTCGCCGCGCCGGTTATCGGATTCAGCGGAAGGTGCCAGTGTCGCCATGGTCAGCCAATGTAATGCCGCAATGACGCGATTGCACGCTTGCCCTACCCGTCATCCCCCGCTATTGGCCCGCTCCTGCCTAGCGGTCCCTCGGGCCGCGTCCGCATCGGTCGGGGAATAGCTCAGCCTGGTAGAGCACTGTCTTCGGGAGGCAGGGGCCGGAGGTTCGAATCCTCTTTCCCCGACCAGTTTCCGGTAAGCAGAAACAGTCCGGGGGACTGTTTCCCGGAAACTCCCAAGCGCAAGCGACGGGCACGCAGTCACATCAGCCGGTCGTCTTTCATTCCGTTTTCCGCGCCGATCAGGGCGCGCACCATGACCTGACACGAATAGGTCGCGACCAACCTGCCGTCCTGAGTGTAGATGCGCCCTTCCCCCTGCGCGAGACCCGCTCCCGCATGGGTCGCTCTGGTCGAATAGAGCAGCCACTGGGTCAGGTCCGCATCCTCGTGGAAGAACACGGTCGAGGACATAACGCCCGTCGAAATCGTGCGGTGCGCCATCACCTCGCCGTAACCCTTGTGCGGGCGCATCGCCGCGCCGATCGTCCAGTGCGTGCTTGGCTGGGCCAGCACCGCCTGCCGCAGGCACAGTTCGTCCGGCTGCCAGCGATGGCGCATCCACGAATGGATTTCCGGCTCGCCGATCCGGTCGGGATCGGGATCGTAGGCGGCATCGACGATCCTGAGTTCGCGCCCGATCAGGCCGAAGTCATAGGGCACCGCGTCGGCAGGCCCCGGAACATCGGGCATGGCTGCATCGTGGCGAATGAGGTCTTCGCACCCGGCATCCAGCAATACCGCCCCGGTCGCAATCGGTTTGCCTTGCTGGGAAACCTCGACGGCTACCGTCGAGAAAGATCGTCCCATCCGCGAGCGGTTTACATGCACGTCCAGCGGCTTGTCGAACACGCCGGGGCGCGAGAAGATCGTATGCGCGGAAACCACCCGCTTGGCCGGATCGGTGCGCGAAGCCGCGACGATCACGTCTCCGAGCAGTTGCCCGCCCTCAACCACATTGCGCTGAACATTGCCGAACATGGGCGCTTCGTAAGCGTCCTCGCCAACCGGCTGCACATCCATCAGCCGCACCAGATCCTCGATGTCCCCCCAGCGCGGGAAGCGGTCCACGGTGGAAACCTGTTCCCAACCCGGCTGGCGGTCTTCCATCAGGATGGTGAGCGGCTTGCGGGCAAAGCCAATCAGTGCCCGGCCGTCCGGGGAAACCCGCGCATCGCGCCACGCCACCGGCTCGCCCGACGAGGCGGCGAAGCGCATCGCGCCATCGTCGCCGGGGCCAAGCTCGCGCAGCTTCGTCATATCGACATCGGCTTCGGGCACCAGCAGGCTGCCGTTCGCTTCGGGCCATGCAGTCGAGACGGCACGTTCGCTCGTCGCAAGCAACACATCGCCATCGAGCACCCGCGCACGGGCTTTCACGTCGATCAGGCCCTCTTCGACCAGTTCGGGCGGCGCAACTCTTGTCAGAACTTCCATCTTCTATCCCTTAGCTGCCGTTGCCGCGCCCGAATTCCAGCGCGGCAGATACTTCGCCACGCCCAGCGATACGGTCACGATATTCTGGTAAAAGGCAATGTGATCGCGGATTTGCGTAACCTGCGGCAGCGGATCCTCATAGGCCCAGGCGATCGGCTCATCTGCGTCGGCAAGCGACCAGTAGCTCGCCTCGCCCTTCCAGGGGCAGCGGGTGTGATGGTCCGGCATCGCCTTCAATGCGGCGAAATCGACGTCCGCCTTCGGAAAATAGAACACCAGACCGTGATCCTGCTCGTCCACCAGCAGGCAGTGGTCGCTCTGCGCGATCTGCTTGCCATCGATGGTCGCGGTCACGCGATTGCGCCGCCGCAAAATGTCGACCCGATAGTCGAAATAGACCGAATATCCGGGGTGCTGCCCCGCTGCGTCTGTCATTCTCACCTCTCGCTTTGATCTTGCGCGCCCTCATTACCTGTCCGCATGGACATGACCAGAGCCGATATGCAGGCGCACCGAGAATCCGCGTCAGTCTTCTGTTAACCATAAGCTAGGCAATTCATCGTAATCCGGACAGCAATTCACCGTCCGGGAATCCTTCAGTGCCGTTCAGCGAACGCAACATCAGACGGCTAGACACCCTGCACAGCCGCTCCGCGCTGTTTCTGGGCTCGATCCTCGTGCT
>JAGREJ010000080.1 GCA_020446595.1 Novosphingobium sp.
TTGCCGACGCCGGGATCGCCGACATAGAGCGGGTTGTTCTTCGAGCGGCGGCACAGAATCTGGACCGTGCGGTCAACCTCGGGGCCGCGACCGATCAGCGGATCGACCTTGCCCGACAGGGCCTTCTCGTTGAGATTGACAGTGAACTGGTCGAGTGCGGAATCCTTCTTGTTCTTGGGGTCCGCCTTTTCCTCGGCCTGGGGAGCGGCTTCCTCGCTGCCCTTGGGGCTGCGATCCTCGATCCGCTTGCCGCCCTTGCCGATGCCGTGGCTGATGAAGCTGACCGCGTCGAGGCGGCTCATGTCCTGCTGCTGGAGGAAATAGACGGCGTAGCTGTCGCGTTCGGAAAACAGCGCGACGAGCACGTTGGCCCCGGTCACGGTATCCTTGCCCGACGATTGCACGTGAAGGATGGCGCGCTGGATTACCCGCTGGAAACCGGCGGTGGGCGCGGGATCGCCCTTTTCCTCGGTCTTGAGCGACTGGTATTCCTGATCGAGATACTGGCGCACCACGTCGCCCAGATCGCCGAGATCGACGCCGCAGGCTTCCATCACCTGCGCCGCGTCCTGATCGTCGATCAGGGCGAACAGCAGGTGTTCGAGCGTTGCATATTCGTGGCTGCGCTCGCTGGCGTGGCTAAGCGCCGCATGCAGGGTCTTTTCGAGGCTTTGCGCGAAACTGGGCATCTTCAGGGGGACTTTCGCTTTTGGGACTTAACGGGCGATGAAGGCTTGCCTCCGGGGATCCGGAGTGTTGTGTTCGATATAGGATGAACGGGCGCGATTGCGACAGGAGGCGGCCCGAGCGTCATCAGCTCTTGGGCCTGAACAGGTCTTGGGCGGAGCGCATGTGCGCCGCAGCCTTGTCACGGTGTGCTTCGATCCGCGCTACCTCGGCTTCGAGCAGCGCGACGCGTGAATCGAGTTCGTCCAGCGAATAGCTCTCCAGGCTCTCGCCGGCCAGTAGGCTCGCGTAGCCGAAGCTGCCTTCGGGCATGCGCGGCCTGGGTCGATCCTCATCGTCCATTGCAGCGCAGCATCGGATGCTATTTCCTTGCTGTCAAGCGAACCGAATTGTAGTCCCCAGACTTGAAGAAGGGGGCAATTTCGCAACGACATGGCTGAAACCGACGCCGAAACAATGACGGTCGCCCATTATGCCGGACCCGGTGGCCCCGATGTTCTCAAGCTCTGCGATTGGCCCATGCCGCGACCCGGTCCGGGAGACGTGCTGGTCAAGGTCGCTGCGGCGGGCCTCAACCAGGCGGACACCATGCAACGCAAGGGTTTCTACCCTCCGCCGCCCGGCGCTTCGCCGATCATCGGTCTGGAGATTGCGGGCGAGGTCGTCGCCCTGGGTGAGGGCGCTCCCGCCGCCATGTTGGGCCAGCAGGTCTGCGCGCTGGTGCCGGGCGGAGGCTATGCTCAGTTCTGCCTGGCCAGGGCGGCACATTGTCTGCCGGTTCCCGCCGACCTTTCGCTGACCGAGGCGGCGGCCCTGCCCGAAACGCTGTTCACCGTCTGGCACAATGTCTTCGAACGCGCCTGGGCACGTGAGGGCGAGACTATACTGGTCCACGGCGGCACCAGCGGCATCGGCACCATGACGATCGACCTTGGCAGGCTGTTCGGGCTGCGGGTCATCGTCACCTGCGGCAGCGACGAGAAATGCGCGCGCGCGCTTTCGCTCGGGGCGGCCCATGCGATCAATTACAAGACGAGCGATTTCGTCGAGGAAGTGGCAAGGGTTACCGGCGGCAAGGGCGTCGAGATCGTGTTCGACATGGTCGGCGGCGACTATGTGCCCCGCAACCTGCAATGTCTGGCCGAGGACGGCCGTCACGTCACTATCGCGACCCAGGGCGGGGCCAAGGCGGAAATCAACATGGTGGCGCTGATGGTCCGACGTCTCACCATGACCGGTTCGACGCTGCGTCCGCGCGCCGACGAGTTCAAGGCGCTGCTGGCCCAGGAAATCGCCGCCAATGCCTGGCCTTTCGTCGAAAGCGGGCAATTGCGCCCGGTGATGGACCGGGTGTTTCCGCTTGCCGAGGCGGCAAGCGCCCATGCCCGGCTGGAGGCTGGAGAGCACATGGGCAAGATCGTGCTGGAGATGCAGGCGTAACCTGCCGCTTGCCCCGCAACGCATTAGCGCCTACATCGGTTCCAGACGGCCGCTCCGGAAAGGGGCGGCCCTTTGCGTTTTTGACGGAGATCACCATGTCCCAGCCCGCCCCGCTGATGCCCCATGCCACTGCGTCATGGCTGGTGGACAACACTTCCCTCAGCTTCGAGCAGATCGCAGAGTTCTGCGGTCTCCATATCCTCGAGGTTCAGGCCATGGCCGACGATCTCGCGAGCAGCAAATATACCGGGCGCGATCCGGTGCGCGCCGGCGAACTGACCAACGAGGAAATCGAAAAGGGTCAGGCCGATCCGGCCTATGCCCTGCAAATGCAGAAGGCGCCGGTCAATGTGAGCCGCACCAAGGGGCCGCGCTATACGCCGGTTTCCAAGCGTCAGGACAAGCCCGACGGCATCGCCTGGATTCTGCGCAACCATCCGGAAATCTCCGACGCGCAGATCGGCAAGCTGATCGGCACGACGCGCACCACGATCGGAGCGATCAAGGAGCGCACGCACTGGAACATCCAGAACATTCAGCCCAAGGATCCGGTCACGCTTGGCCTGTGCTCGCAGCGAGAGCTCGACGCCGTGGTCGCCAAGGCGGCCAAGAAGGCGGGGCTTGTCGATGAAATGGCGGGCGACACCGAGCTTGGCGATGACAAGCAGGCGCTGATCGAGGAACTTCGCGCCGAGCGTGAAGCGGCGGCCAAGGCCGCCAGCGAAGCCGCGCAGGAGGCGGAAGCCGCCGCCTGGCTGGAAGCCAAGCGTGAAGCCGAGGCAGGGGCCGTTCCCGACGGCGATGGCCAGTCCGGCTTCTGACGCCGCGACTCAGGGGAACAGTGCGCTTGCTTCGATCCGCCGACAGGCTCAGATAGGGCAGATGGAGAGGAAGGGCCCCGCAATCTGGCAGAGCCGTTACGCGCATCCCTGTCCGTGGGATCAGTGCTTCGAGCCGTTGTCGCTGCCGCAGATGCTGGAAAACAGCACCGCCGCGCATCCCGACAGGCCTCTCGTCGATTTCATGGGGCGGCGCTATTCCTACCGCCAGATTCTGGAGGAAGCGCGCCGCTTTGCCGCTGGACTGCAGCGCGCGGGTTTTGCGAAGGGCGACCGCATCGGGCTGTTTCTGCCCAATGTGCCGATCTACCTCTCCGCCTACTACGGCGCGATGATCGCCGGTTGCACGACAGTCAATTTCTCGCCGCTCTACACGGTTGAGGAACTGTCGGCGCAGGTCGCCGATTCCGGCACTCGCCTCATGGTCACGGTGGACGTGCCGGCCTTGTTGCCGACAGCCCTATCGGTGCTGCGAAATTCCGGGCTGGAGCAGCTGGTCGTCGGTCGCTTTGCAAGCATGCTGCCGTTCTGGAAGGGGCTGGGAATGCGGCTGTTGCGACGCCGCGACCTTTCGCCGGTTCCTAATGAGGCAGGTCTGACACTGTGGGACGACTTCGTCGCCACGGCAGAGCCCCGGCCGGTCGAGATCGACCCGCTGACCGATGTCGCCCTGCTGCAATATACCGGCGGCACGACCGGCACGCCCAAGGGCGCGATGCTCACGCACCAGAACCTGACGGCCAATGCCCGCCAGGTCGTTGCCATCGACCCGCAAAAAGGCAGCCGCGATGTCATCGTCGGCGTGCTGCCGCTGTTTCACGTCTTCGCCAACACCTGCGTTCTCAACCGCACCGTGGCGATCGGCGGCACGATCGCCATGCTGCCGCGCTTTGACGCCGGACAGGCGCTTGCCACGCTCGACCGTGTCGACGCCACCGCCTTTCCGGGGGTGCCGACGATGTATCAGGCCCTGCTCGACAATGGCGCGATGGCGAGGACCGATTTCACCAGCCTGAAGGTTTGTATTTCAGGCGGCGCGGCGCTTGGCGCTCCGGTGAAGGAGAAGTTCGAAGAGGCGACCCATGCAAGGCTGATCGAAGGCTATGGCCTCACCGAAAGCTCGGGCGTTGTCTCGACCAATCCGTTCGACGGCGACGACCGCACCGGAACGATCGGCCATCCGCTTCCGGATACGGACCTGAGGCTGATCGACAAGGACGATCCGCATCGCGATGCCCCGCCGGGGGAGCCAGGCGAACTGGTCGTCAAGGGTCCGCAGATCATGCTGGGCTACTGGAACCGGCCCGAGGCCGCAGCGCATATCTTCACCGAGATTGACGGGGAGCGGTGGCTGCGTACCGGCGACATCGCAGAGATGGACGAAGACGGCTACGTGCGGATCGTCGATCGCAGCAAGGACATGATCGCGGTGGGCGGCTTTAAGGTGTTCCCCAGCCAGGTCGAGGCCGTGCTGCTGGAAAATCCGGCGATCAAGGAAGCACTCGTGATCGGTGTCACCGATGCCTACCACGGCGAAATGCCACGCGCCTACGTCGTGCTTCAACCCGATGCGACGGACAACGGAGCACAGCTCGCCGAATGGCTCAACGCGAGGGTCGGCAAGCACGAGCGGGTCGACAGCGTTATTATCCGCGACGATCTGCCGAAGACCATGATCGGCAAGCTCGACCGCAAGGCGCTGCGCGCGCAGGTCGAGGACGCTGCCTGACTGGAAAGGGGTTGTGGCCGGTTACCCGGTCGGCGACGGGAGCTATTCCGCCGCGTCGGCGAGAATCAGCACGTCTTCGGCAGGTGCAGGTGCGACCTTGTTTCCGGACGAACCGTGCGGGGAAAGCTTGCCATCGACGATCGCGCCCTGCTCGATGGTCAGCGCATCGTAGCTGACGTCGCCCGTGATCCGCGCCGTCTTGAGGATGACCAGTTGGCCGCAGGTGATCGACCCGTCGATCTTGCCGGAAAGCCGCGCCGTCTTGGCGTTAATTGCGCCCGTGATCGTGCTGCTTTCGCCTTGCACAAGCGATTCGCAGGTTATGTCTCCCTCGACAGCGCCGTCGATGTGCAGGTCCGATCGGGCGGAAATATCGCCCTTGACCGAGAGATCGCTGCCTAGAACGGAAAACGACTGCTCAGACCCGCCTCGCGTCAGTGCCATGGACTTATTCTCCGCTGCTGGTTTCCTGCCGAACATGGCGCGCCTTTTCGAGGAATGGGCGGGGATTGACCGCGCGATCGCCGACGCGAACCTCGAAATGGAGGTGGGGCCCGGTCGATCGTCCGGTATTGCCGATCGCGCCGATTGTCGCGCCTGCATCGACAGGCTGTCCCGGCGCCACGTTGAAGCGCGACATATGGGCATAACGGGTCATCAGACCATTGCCGTGGTCGATTTCCACGCAGTTGCCATAGCCTTGCTTGCGTCCGGCAAAGGCGACCGTGCCCTTGGCCGCGGCATAGATCGGCGCGCCGATCGGCCCCTTGAAATCCATGCCTGAGTGGAATGCCGCGCCGCCGGTTATCGGGTCCGACCGGTAGCCAAAGCCCGAGGAGATATACTCCATGTTCGCGGGATGAACCTGGGGAATGCCGGCGAGGCCGCGAACCAGTGCGTCCATCCGCGCCAGACTGAGGCCGAGGCGCTGGAAGCGAGGATCGAGCGAGCCGTTATGGTCTGTCGCGAGGCTCATGAACGGACCGCCGCGGGCATCGGTGCCATCGACCGAGGCGATCAGTGCATTGGGGTTCAGGCCGAGCTGGCGGATCGCGCCAGCGGCCGCTTGCGCCCGTCGATCGGCATAGCGGGTCAGGCGTTCGACAAAGGCAAGCTGCTGCGCCTCGATCCGGGCGAGATTGGCCGCCTCGGGAATCGCGCTGCTGACCTTGTCCACCGTGCGCTCGGCTTCGGTAGTGCTATCGCTTACGGTATCGCCCGTCGCGGCCTCGGCAGGCAGGTCGCCGATATGGGCTTCGACCATCTTCTCGACGAAGGATTGCCGGCGGGCGAGGTCGTCCACCACCGAATCGAGTCCGTTGCGGTACTGTTTCACCCGGCTTTCAGCCTTGGTAACCTCAACTTCGCGGTCGAGAAGGGTAAGCCGGTCCCGCTCTGCATTATAGCGGGCTGCCGATGCGACAATCATGGTTGCGGCCCATGCGAGCAGCAAAACGAGCACAATTGCAGAAGCAATCGCCTGAAATTCTGTCGAAATCTTTATGAAGCGGACCTGACCCTGCGATCGCATGATGAACTCGCGATCCGGGAACAGGGTCTTTAGCTGCCGCCTCAGCGACCCGCGAGTCAGAACTTTCAAAGCAACCCCGCCTGGTAAGGAATACACGGCTCCGCAGTGATCGCGCGGCTAGCAGGCGCTGCACGGACTGGCGAGTCCGGATAGTTTCAGGGCGAAGGTATTCCGGGTTGAACTGCCCGTGACTCACGATGAACCGTTGATGAACGGGGAAACTCCTGCAAGGCTGGCGCCTGCGTCCGGAATCCGGCGATGACAGTCTTCGCGCTCGGTGCTAGGCCCGTTTCATGACTGACCAGACGCCTGTCACGATCGATCCCGCAGCACTTGTCGCCGACCTTGGAGCCCGAGGCCGCGACGCGCAAAGACAGCTTGCCAGATCGACCGATGCTGAGAAGGCCGAGGCGCTGCGCGCGGCGGCTCGTGCCATCCGGGCCAACGCGGACGAAATCCTTGCCGCCAATGCCCTCGACATTGCCAGCGGCGAGAAAAATGGCCTCGGGCCGGCCATGCTCGACCGGTTGCGGCTCGATGCAGGGCGCCTCTCCGGGATCGCCGATGCGGTCGATCAGGTCGCTTCGCTGCCCGATCCGGTCGGCCAGGTGATCGA
>JAGREJ010000081.1 GCA_020446595.1 Novosphingobium sp.
TTCTGCACCGCGCCGATAACCTCGGCATCGTTACCGGCCATTTTCACGTAGAGCGCCTGATTAATGGGATCGGTTTCGCTGCGCAGCGTCTCCTCTCCGACCGGCCTCGCCAGCTTGCCGCGCGCCAGCGGGCTCCACGGGATCAGGCCGATCCCCTCTTCCCGGCACAGCGGCAGCATTTCGCGCTCTTCTTCGCGGTAGATGAGATTGACGTAGTTCTGCATCGAGACGAATTGCGCCCAGCCGTTCGCGCGCGACACGTAAAGCGCCTTCTGGAACTGGCGCGCATGCATGGAAGATGCGCCGATATAGCGCGCCTTGCCCGCGCGCACGATGTCGTTCAGCGCCTCCATGGTCTCCTCGATCGGCGTCTCGTTGTCCCACCGGTGGATCTGGTAGAGATCGACATAGTCGGTGCCGAGCCGCGTCAGGCTATCGTCGATCGCCTGCATCAGCGCCTTGCGCGACAGTCCTTTCTGGTTCGGGCCCTGGCCGAATGGGCCATGCGCCTTGGTTGCGATGACCACTTCGTCGCGGCGGGCGAATTCCTTCAAGGCCCTGCCCGTCACTTCCTCGGAGGTGCCGCCAGCGTAGATATTGGCCGTATCGAAGAAATTGATTCCGGCTTCGACCGCGCGCTTGATGATCGGTCGGCTTGCTTCCTCATCGAGGATCCACTTGTGCCAGCCCTTGGACTTGTCGCCGAAGCTCATGCAACCGAGGCACAGAGGCGATACCTTGAGACCTGTCTTGCCCAGCCGCACGTAGTCCATTTTCGCCCCCTCGCCATATCCGAATCGTCGCTGCAATCCTTGTCGGTTGCAGGCGGCAAAAGCAATGTCGCAAAGTGTCGCAAGTCGCGTAATTGCGCGGTCCGGCGATTGAATTTCGCCTTGCAGACAATAGATTCAGGACAGTTTATCCAACCGGAGTTCGACAGACGGTGAATATGCTCAAGACGACCATGCTGCTGGCGGCGCTGACCGCGCTGTTCATGGCCATGGGCTTCATGTTCGGCGGCAGCGGCGGAGCCATGATCGCGCTCGTGATCGCGGCGGGCATGAACCTGTTCACCTACTGGAACGCGGACAAGATCGTCCTGCGCATGCACAATGCGCGCGAGGTCGATGCGCATTCCGCTCCGGATTTTCATGGCATGGTGGCAAGGCTTGCAGGACGCGCCGGTCTGCCGATGCCCAAGGTCTACATTGTCGAGGACGACAGCCCCAACGCCTTCGCCACCGGTCGCAACCCTGAAAATGCCGCGGTCGCTGCCACGACCGGCCTGCTCCAGCGCCTTTCGCCGACCGAGGTCGAGGCTGTGATGGCACATGAACTTGGCCACGTGCGCAATCGCGACACGCTGGTGATGACCATGGTCGCCACGATTGCAGGTGCGATTTCGATGATCGCCAATTTCGGGCTGTTCTTCGGCGGCAGCGACAATCGCAACCCTGTCGCCGCCATTGCCGCGATGTTCATGGCGCCTTTCGCGGCGATGATCGTGCAGATGGCGATCAGCCGGACGCGCGAATATGGCGCGGACCGGGCCGGAGCGGAAATCAGCGGAAATCCGCGCGCGCTGGCCTCGGCACTGGCCAAGATCGCCATGCCCGCTGCCCAGCGACCGACAGAAGCGACCATGCGCAACCCGGCCGCGGCGCAGCTTTACATCGTGCCCACCGCAGTGCGCTCGCTGTTCTCTACCCATCCCGACACGCGCGAGCGGATCGCGCGGCTCGAAGCGATGGCAGGCACAGTCGCCCCTGCCCGCGCGCCTCGTCGCTCGCCCTGGCGCTAGGGTCTGAACCCTGAGCATCGCGGGGCTGATCGCTGACAGTGCAACTTGCGCTGGCGGGCAGTAACGGTAAGCTCGCGAGCA
Organism: Novosphingobium sp.; assembly: GCA_020446595.1. GTDB lineage: Bacteria > Pseudomonadota > Alphaproteobacteria > Sphingomonadales > Sphingomonadaceae > Novosphingobium. Next base: position 1,883 of record JAGREJ010000081.1, read on the forward strand.
CGATGCACGACAAGCGAGAGGTGCCGCCATGCTGAAGTCAGCCGGAGATGGTCTGCGCGAGGTTCCCTATCCCGTCTCGGACCCCGAGCGGATTCCGGTCAAGCGCTACTACGACGAGGAATTCTACCAGGCGGAGCTCGACCATCTGTGGCCGCACATGTGGCAGAACGCCTGCCGCCTGGAGCAGATTCCCGATGTCGGCGACTGGATCGAATACTCCAATATCGGCAAGTCGGTGATCGTCGTGCGCACCGAAAGCGGCATCAAGGCATTCCATAACGCCTGCCGCCATCGCGGCGTGCCCTTCGCGGGCGGCCAGCCACTCGACAAGGACTATTCCTCGGCATTCGGGAACTGTTCCAAGAAAGGTTTCGTCTGCCCGTTCCACGGCTGGGCCTGGAACATGAACGGCGAGTCCACGCGGGTTTACGGCAAGCACCTGCTAAGCGATCGCCAGCTCGATCCCGACGACGTCAATCTCGTGCCATGCCGGGTCGATACCTGGGGCGGCTGTGTGTGGATCAATCTCGACAACGACGCGCCGCCGATACGCGAATTCCTCGGCGAGGTAACCCACGACTTCGATCTGCACGGTGTCGAGGATCTGCGCGCCGAATGGCATTACGGTACGGTGCTTCCGGCCAACTGGAAGATCGCGATGGAAGCCTTCATGGAAGGCTACCATGTCATGCAGACGCACCCGCAACTGTTCGAGGCTAGCACCGAACTTTACGCGGGCATGTATGACGAGCCGGGCGCGCGCGGCATGAGCGAGCGCCCGCGTGTCGCCAACGAAAACCCGGACATCAAGGCGGCGATCGATGCGCAAATCCACTCGTTCCAGCTATTGAGCGACGGCATGGCGGGCATGATCCACCAGAAGGAAGTGGACATTCTGAAAACCGTGCCGATCGACGGGCTGCCCGAAGATCCGGGCGAGGCCATCGGCATGTGGTTCGGCATGGGCATGGCCGCGATTACGCAGGAATTGCGCAAGCGCGGCGAGCCGTGCCCCGACATTCTCGAGGTGTCGCAATCGCACCCGGTCTCGGCGGTGCAGTTCTTCTTCCCGCACTATTTCCTGCTGCCGACCTTCGCGAGCATGTCGGCCTACCGGATCAGGCCGCTCGGCCCGGAAAAGTGCTTCTTCGAAATCTGGTCGCTGACCACCTATGCCGAGGAACCGGACCCGGTGATGGAGCCGACCGTGCTGCCCTACAACTCGGTCGAATTTCCGATGATCCCGCGTCAGGACTATTCGAACATTCCGATCCAGCAGGCGGGCATGCATGCGCAGGGCTTCGAATTCATGCGCCTTTCGAAGGATGTCGAAGGCATGATAAGCAATTACCAGCGGATCATCGACGGCTACCTCAAGGGTGTGCCTGAAGAGAAGCTGACCGCGGCGATCCACGAATTGCGGCTCAATTTCGACGGGCCGATCAAGGAACTCGATCTTTAGGGCAGACGCTTGGCACAAGGCCATTGACGCGGGGCTGCCCAAAGTGGCAAGCGCCGCGCAGTCGCTGCGGCACTGTCGGGCGGGTATAGCATAGTGGTAATGCTCCAGCCTTCCAAGCTGGCTAGAGGGGTTCGATTCCCCTTACCCGCTCCAGCCGCCGACCGTTTTCTGCCTCAGTCCTGTGTCAGCGCCGCGACCAGCGCCTGAACCTTCTTCTGCCGCCATTGTGGGCGGGGAGCGACCAGCCAGTAACCGCGTCGGCACGGCTCCGCCTCTCCCGCCGCTTCGTCCATGCCCGCGACAAGCAGCGCGGGAACGCGCGCGCGGCCCATGCCCGCCATGGCGGCGGCGATCGCCTGTCCGGCATCGCTGACAGTGATGACCGGCGCGGCTTCGTCTTCCTCGTCCGCGGCGTCTCCGGGCCAGCCGATCCACTCGCCCTCGCCCAGCACCACGCGCTCGGGCGACCCCAGTGGCGCGCCTTCAAAATCGCCCGGCCCCTCGGTCCAGCGCACGGCGAGGTCGAGATTGGCTTCGGTGAAATCGGTCGCTTCACCATCGACGATAACGAACCTGGCCTGCGGATTGTCCTCGCGGAATGCGGCAAGCCGGGGCGCAAGCCAGGCCGAAACGAATTCGCGTGGTGCGGCAATGGTATAGACGTGGCTCGACTGGCCTGCCTGCATCGCCTGCACCGCTTCCTCGAAATGGAGAAACCCGGTGCGCAGCGCGCCAAGCCCTGCCTGCGCCTCGTCGGTGAGTTCCAGCCCCTTGCTGGTGCGTCGGAACAGAACGACGCCGAGCACGTCCTCCAGAGCGCGGATCTGCTGACCGACGGCGGCGGGCGTCACGGCCAGTTCGTCGGCGGCGCGTGTGAACGAAAGATGCCGCGCGGCGGCGTCGAACACGCGCAGGGCATTGAGGGGAAGGTGCGTGCGCTTCATGGCACTAAGCGTTTACGCGAATGCGCTCACGGCTTGTTCTTGGGGACCAGATTCACGCCCGCGGCTCCGGCCGCGGCAGGCGCGGCGAGCGGGAAGAACGGAATAGTCGCGCGCACGTCATGGCCGCCATCGACACGGAACGTGTAGTGCCCTTCCATCGAGCCGTGCGAGGTCGGAAGCGGACAACCCGATACATAGTCATGCGATTCGCCGGGAGCGAGCACCGGCTGTTCGCCGACCACACCATCGCCCTCGACCAGATTGACCTGCCCGGTACCGTCGGTGATCCGCCAGTGCCGCGTCATCAATTGCACGGTCCTGTCCGACTCGTTCTCGATCCGCACGTGATAGACCCAGAACCACTTGCCCGCCTCGATGCGAGACTGTTCGGGCAGGAAGTTGACTGCCACGCGAACGACGATGCCTTCGGTGATGGCGGTATGCTGGAACAATTCCTTCATGACTCGGACAGCCTAGCGACCAAATGTCGGCGCTACAACTGCGCTGCAGCAGCGATTGTGCAAATCGCACACTCGTGCGTCAGAGTCCCGCCCTTGCCAGCGCCTGATCGAGATCCTCGATAAGGTCGTCCGGGTCTTCCAGACCCACGTTCAGACGCAGCATTCCGTCCGAAACGCCCATCTCCGCTCGGCCCTCCGGCCCCATGTTGTGATGGGTCGTCGTCGCGTTGTGGCACATCAGCGAGCGGGAATCGCCGATGTTGTTCGAAATGTCGATCAGTTCGAGCGCATCGAGCACGGCATGGGCCTGCGCCCGCCCGCCATCGAGAACGACGCTGAAGATCGGCCCGCAGTCGTCCATCTGCTTCCTGGCTAGGTTTTGCTGCGGATGGCTGTCGAGCCAGGGGTGGAGGATCGTGGGCACCCGCCCCTCCAGGAACTTGCCGACTTTCAGTGCATTGGCGCTCTGCTGGCGCATACGCAGTTCGAGCGTCTCCAGCCCCTTGAGCACAACCCAGGCATTGAACGGGGCGAGAATCGGGCCGGTGTTGCGCTGGAACGGCAGCAGCACGTCGTTGATGAACTCCGCGCTCCCGGCCACGGCGCCGGCGATCACTCTGCCCTGCCCGTCCATCATCTTGGTGGCCGAATAGGCGACGACATCCGCGCCGAACTCCATCGGGCGCTGGAGCACCGCGGTGCAGAAAGCATTGTCGACAACCGTGGTGATGCCATGCGCCCGCGCCAGACCGCAGATGTATTCGAGATCGGCGATGTCCATCGTCGGATTGGCAGGAGTTTCGAAGAAGAACACCTTGGTGTTGGGCTGGATCGCGGCTTCCCATGCCGCATTGTCCCGCGCATCGACAATGGTCGCGGCAATGCCGAAACGCGGCAGCAGATTATCGACCAGCCAGCGGCATGAACCGAATGCGGCGCGCGCGGCGACAATGTGATCGCCCGCCGAAAGCTGGCACAGCAACGCGGTGGTCATCGCCGCCATGCCGCTCGCCTGCACGCGGCAGGCTTCGGCCCCCTCCATCAGCGCGATACGCTCTTCCAGCATCTGCACCGTGGGGTTCTGCAAGCGCGAATAGGTCATGCCGGGGTCTTCCCCGGCAAACCGCGCGGCGGCGGTGCCCGCGTCGTCGTAGGAATAGCCCGAGGTGAGGAACAGCGCCTCGCTCGTTTCCCCCTGCTCGCTGCGCCAGGTGCCGCCGCGCACGGCCTGCGTGGCGGGACGCCATTTCTTGGTGACCGAACGGTCCTGACCGGTGGTTCTCTTCATGGCGAAGGGCTGTAAAAGCGCCTTGCACCGCGCGCAAGCGATTGCCGCGTCGTTGCAGGCCACGTATGATGGCATCGATGCATCCGACCGACGAAGGCGAGAGCGATCCACGCGCATGGTGCGCTGCGATTGCCTTGGCATTTCTCGCGCTGACGCTGTTTCGCCTCGACATTCCGTCCAAAGTCTATTTCGACGAGGTGCATTATGTCGAAGCGGCCCGTCGCCTGCTGGCATTGACTCCCTTCAACCGCGAACATCCGCTGTTCGCCAAGGAGGTGCTGGCGGCCGCAATCGCCCTGTTCGGCGACCGCCCGCTCGTCTGGCGCGTGCCCTCGGCGCTGTTCGGCAGTTTCGGGCTCTATGCCTTTGGACGGCTGGTCTGGCATGTCTCGCGCCGCCGCGCAGCGACGCTCTTCGCAATGCTGCTGCTCGCGACCAATTTCACATGGTTCGTGCAGAGCCGCATCGCCATGCTCGACATCTTCGCGGCTTCGCTGGCAATCGTGGGGCTATGGCAGTTTGCCGCCGCCCTTGATGGCAAGCCGCAGCGCCTCCGGCTCGCCGCTGCGGGCATGGCGATGGGCCTTGCCATGGCCTCGAAGTGGAACGCGGTGCCAATTGCGATGTTGCCCGGCCTTGCCTTCCTTGCGCTGCGGCTGCGCGGCGACGAGCGAGTCTCAATGGTCACGCTGGCGGAGGCTTTCGTCTGGCTGGGGCTGCTGCCGCTCGCGGTCTACTGGCTAACCTTCACCCCGGCCTTCTTTTATCACAACGATCCGCATCTCGCGCATCCGCTGGGCTTCATTGCCCAGCACGAAAAGATGATCGCCATGCAGGACAGCGTTATCAGGCATCACACCTACCAGAGCGTATGGTGGCAGTGGCTGGGTAATATTCGCCCGATCTGGTATCTCTACGAGGCGACCGACGGCGCGCAGCGCGGCGTGTTGCTCCTCGGCAATCCACTGACCATGCTGGTGGGCCTGTCGGCATTGTTATGGTGCGGTTGGATGGCCCTTGCCCGCAAACGCGCCGACGCCGTGGTAGTGGTCGTTTGCTTCACGGCTGCGCTGGCTCTGTGGCCGGTTTCAGGAAAGCCGGTGCAGTTCTACTATCACTACCTGCTGCCCGGAGCTTTTTTGGCGGGCGCGCTGGCCCTGGCGCTCGATGCAGGCTGGCGACGGGGCGGACGATGGCGGCAGGCGACGCTTGCCGTGCTCGTGGCTTCCTTCGCCATGTTCGCGTGGTTCTGGCCGATCCTGTCCGCCGCTCCGCTGGAGGGCGGACGCAATGCCTTCATCGAATGGATGTGGCTCGACAGCTGGCGCTGACCGGTCCGGTCAGTTGCCGTAACGGCCCCAGACGAATTTCGAGCTGAGCGCGAAATTCCACACCGAACCGATCACGATCCCCGCCAGCGCGGCGGGATATTCGTGGAACCCGAAACGCACCAGCACGGCTGCAACGCCGACATTGGCGAGCAGGCCGACCGAGCAGGTCACGCCGAACTTGATCCAGCCTCTTGTCAGCGCCGCAAAGCCGGTCAGCCGCTTGTCGGCATAGGTCAGCGCATTGTTGAGGAAGAAGTTGAAGGTCATCGCCACGACAGCGGCGAGCGTCTGCCCCAGCTCGAACTCGGTGACGACGTTGCCATGCAGCGTCTGTCCCGCCATCGTGAGGAACGCGGAAAGCACCGCCATGTGAACGACGACGCCCATCGCGCCGATCGTGCCGAACAGGGCGAAGCGAGTCGGGATGATCCGGCCCAGCCACTTGTCGTATAGCCCGACAAGAAATTCGAACACCACAGTGCGGTCGAGCTTGCTCTCACCTTCGCTACGCGCGGCAAAGTTCATCGGCACTTCCTTGACGCGCAATGGCTGGTCCACCGTGGCGAGAATATCGAGCAGGATCTTGAAGCCGACACCGGACAGGCGGTGCGCATCGGCACGCAGCGTTTCGGCGCGCAGCATGAAATAACCGCTCATCGGATCGGAAAGTTCGACGCCGGTCACCTTGCGGGCAATGGCATTGGCAAGGTTCGATGCCTTCACCCGGTCAGGTCGACCCCATTCCTCGGTGCTCGCGCCTTCTGCAAAGCGCGAGGCAACGGCAACGTCGTATTCGCCGCTGGTTATGGCTTCGAGCATGCCCGGCAGCAGCGCGGGATCGTGCTGGTGGTCGGCATCCATCACCGCGACGACCGGAGCGGCGGTCGCCATCATGCCTTCGATCGCGGCAGAGGCAAGACCGCGCCTGCCGATCCGGTGAAGCACGCGAACGCGCCTGTCGTTTTGCGAGATCTTGCGCGCCTCGTCGGAAGTTCCGTCGGGGCTGTTGTCATCGACGAAGATCGCTTCCCAGGCAATGCCGGCAAGCGCCTTGTCGAGCCGCTCGACCAGCGTGGCAAGGTTGCCGCGCTCGTTGAACGTGGGCAGCACGATGGCGAGTTCCAGAGGCCTTGCCACCGCATCGGCGAGCACCGCAAGATCGGGATGAGACATATCCATACCCCGCCCGATAAACGGCAAGCGTAAACAAGCCGTTTATGGTTTACAGATTGTCAACGATAGCATCCCCGATTGCCCGTGTCCCGGCAGAACCGCCAAGGTCGCCGCCGCGCACGCCCGCGGCCAATGCGCGCGCAACCGCTGCTTCGATTGCGGAAGCCTGTTCCTCGAGCCCGAACGAGTAGCGCAGCATCATCGCCGCCGAGAGAACAGTCGCCATCGGATTGGCGAGACCCTTTCCGGCAATGTCGGGCGCGCTGCCGTGGATCGGCTCGTAAAGGCCATAGGTACCTTCGGCCAGCGAAGCCGAAGCCAGCAGGCCGATCGAACCGACGCACATGCTCGCCTGATCGGACAGGATGTCGCCGAACAGGTTGCCGGTGACGATCACGTCGAAATCGCCAGGGTTCTTGACCAGCTGCATCGCGGCATTGTCGACATACATGTGGCTGAGCTCGACTTCGGGAAATTCAGCGGAGGTCTCAATCACCACGTCGCGCCACAGCTGCGAGGTTTCGAGCACGTTGGCCTTGTCGACCGAGCACATCTTCTTGCGGCGCTTCATTGCCGCCTCGAAACCGGTGCGCGCGATGCGGCGCACCTCGTCCTCGGCATAGGACATCATGTCATAGCCTTCGCGGCGGCCATCGGCCGTCTTGCGCATGCCCTTCTCGCCGAAATAGACGTCGCCATTGAGTTCGCGCACGATCAGGAGATCGATCTCGCGCGCGACTTCGGGTTTCAGCGTGGTGAGTTCCTCAAGGCCCTCGAACACGCGCGCAGGCCTCAGGTTGGCGAACAGGCCCAGTTCCTTGCGCAGGCCAAGGATCGCCTGTTCGGGCCGCAGGTGCCGCTCCAGCGTATCGAGATCGAAATCGCCGACCGCTCCGAACAGGATGGCGTCGGCGGAACGCGCCGTCTCGATCGTGGCGGGCGGCAGCGGGTGGCCGTGCTTGCGATAGGCCATGCCGCCCACGTCGCCCTCGAGCAGTTCGAGGCCTGACAGGCCAAGCTTGTCCAGCACGCGGACCGCCTGTTCGGTCACTTCCGGACCGATACCGTCCCCCGCAAACACCGCAATCCGCATCGTATTCGACTTCATTCTACACTGCCCTCAATTCGCTTCAGTCTCGTGCCCAGCATGGCGCGGGCCGCCATAACATCGCTGCGCCGCTCGGCAAGCAGATAGCGTTCGAGCTGCCCGCCCACCTTGTCGAAAGCATCGAGCGCGGCTTGCCAGTCGCCATCGGCAGGCCGCGCGGTGGAGACACCGTAGCCCAGTTCGCGCAGCAGCAGCACCTCGAACGAGACGAGCGGCACGGCCCAGCGCCGCGCCGAAGGGGCCACGCAGACGGCTTCGAGCAGCGCCGAAAGCGCCTCGTAGAGCGCCGGATAAGCATGGCGTTCGGGCAAGGTTGCAGCGGCGAGCGCGGTGACCCAGCCGATCGCGGCCGCCGGAAGCGGCTCAGACAGCCATGGCCCCCGACTTTGCACCAGTTCGAGGCGGGCAAAGGGCAACTGGCTGGCCGAGCGCGAGCGCAGTTCGGCCTCGACCAGATTGCCGGGGATCAGCACCGGGCGCAGATTTCGCCCGCGCGCGCCCGCGACATAGCCCGCCACCAGACCGTGGTCGGCGGTCAGCAGGCGGACAATACCCGCTGTCTCGCCGTGCGGCCTGACGGCACAGACTATCGCTGGCTCGCGAATTTGCATGGCAGGCTTGTGAAACGCGCCGTCGGTCGGCGCAAGGGCGCGTCAGGCCTTGCGCTTGGCCCTGCTCGCAGCCTTGGCCTCAAGCGCGGCGACCCGCTCCTTGAGCGCCTCGTTCTCCTCGCGGGCCTTGGCCGCCATCTCCTTGACCGCGTCAAATTCCTCGCGGCTGACGAAATCCATGCCGCCCATGGTTTCCTTGAAGTGCTCGCGGGCGGAATCGCGGGCTTCGCGGCCCATGCCCGCAAGCGTTCCGGCGGCACTGTTCATCAGCTTGACGAAGTCGGCGATGAGAGGGTTTTCGCTTTGCATGACGGCTAAATGGCTCCGCAGTGTGTCGCGCGCAAGATGCTGGTACTTAAAACTCGTAGCGGTCGATCGCGCCGGAGAAGTCCTGTTGGCCGTCGAGGTGCGGATTGGCCTGCCGTATCTGCCAGGTCAGCACGGTCGCGAACAGGATCCACGCGAGATAGGGCAGCATCAGCAACGCGGCCGAACGGCGAATTCTCCAGAACAGCACAATCGTGACCAGCACCGCCACATCGAGCAGGCCGATCAGGATCAGCGCGCCGGTAATCTGGTGCGAACCGAAGAACATGGGCGACCAGGCCAGGTTGATGACCAGCTGGATCACGAATGCGAGCACCGCCACGCCGCGCCCGCGCGCGCCCTTGGCCGCGGCAATCACCGCCAGCGCAAATCCCATCAGCGCAAAGAGCACGGGCCACACGGCGCCGAACAGCCACGAGGGCGGATTGATCGCGGGAAGTTCCAGTGCGCTGAACCAGGCGCTGTCCGTGCCACTGCCCGACAGCTGCGCCGACAGCACGCCAAGCAGGATAATCAGAGGCACGAGAAACAGCGACCAGCGAATGAAGCTCGCGCGCAACTGCCACGCCGATGCGATCATATTCATGCGGTGCGGGTTCTCCGAATCACGCGGTTAGCTAACGGTTGTGCAGCGATAAGCGCGAGGATTCAACGTTAGGTCGAGCGCAATCATTGACATGCACCATATAATGTGCAATTTCGATCCTGCAGGGAGTGGATTTTTCCTGCGCGGTTCCATGTGGGGGATTAGATGAGCACTAAAGTCGTAACCGCCGTCGAACGGCAACCATCTGATACATTCTGGAGACTGGAATGGGGGATTTTGAAAACCGTGCTGGGCCATCGTCCGCCCCTTTAGCGTATTTTTATGATTTCATTGAGCAACTTGAGACTGAGTATCCCTACGCGTCATTTGCCAGCGTGGTGGATGATATTGCATTTGTTCAGGCGGTTGGTCCGATAATCGCAGGTCTGCGGCTTAGTGAGGACGGTTTTTACCAGATGCTCACTCCGATCGGTTACGGCCACAAGGCATTGATTGAATTCGAACCCGACTTTCATGGGATTCAGCAACCTGTGTTGGGAGGGTTTATCAAGGATTAGAACGATGGGTATTGCACGGCGAAAGGAAGCAGGTGGAGAGCCTGGCCGTTTTGCAAATTTTGATGAGTACCTTCGTCACAGGGGCATCAAGGAAGAAGTCGATGCGGCTGTAGAGAAACGCGTTATCGCATTGCAGCTAGATCGACATCGCAAGGAGCGCGGAATTTCCAAGGCCGAGCTTGCACGGATGATCGGGACAAGCCGGACCCAGATCGACCGGATTCTTGATCCGACAAGTAAGAATATCTCGCTCGTAACGCTCAATCGCACGGCACGTGCGCTTGGCAAGAAGGTGATCTACAACTTAGTCGATCTGTGAATTCGGACCTCGCCGCGCGCAGATCAGGAACTCGACATTGCCCTCTGGCCCCTTGATCGGGCTCTCGACAATACCTTCCACCTGCCAGCCGTTGCCCGCGATCCAGTCGCGCACCTCCTCGCAGACGCGCGCGTGCAGCGCGGGATCGCGCACCACCCCGCCCTTGCCGACTTCACCTCTGCCGACCTCGAACTGCGGCTTGATGAGCGCGACGAGCGTGCAGCTCGGTGCGGCGAGCGAGAGCGGCACCTCCAGCACCTTGGCCAGCGAGATGAAACTCGCGTCGCAGACCACCCAGTTACAGTCACGGTCGATGTGATCGCGGGTCAACACGCGCGCG
>JAGREJ010000003.1 GCA_020446595.1 Novosphingobium sp.
GAGAACGTCACCTATCTCTCACCCGCACCGCTCTATCATGCCGCGCCGCTGGGGTTCTGCACCTCGGTTCAGTCTGTCGGCGGCACCGTTGTTTGCATGAAGCGTTTCACGCCCGAACGCTTCCTTGCCGCCATCGAGCAATACAAGGTGTCGATGACGCAGTGCGTGCCGACCATGTTCATCCGCATGCTGCGCCTTTCCGAGGAAGAACGCGCGCGGCATGATCTCTCCTCGCTCGAAATGGTGGTCCACGCTGCCGCCCCCTGCCCAGTCCCGGTCAAGCGACAGATGATCGAATGGCTCGGTCCGATCATCCACGAGTATTACGCGGGCTCCGAAGGCAACATGTTCATCCGGATCAATTCCGAGGAATGGCTTGCCCATCCCGGCTCGGTCGGACGTCCGTCCTACGGCACGCTGCATATTTGCGACGATGAAGGCAATGAACTGCCCACGGGCGAAACCGGCACGGTCTATATCGAGGGCGGCCGGGACTTCGCTTACCATAATGACGACGCCAAGACCCGCTCTTCGCGCAATCCGATACACGAGGGCTGGACGACGCTGGGCGATGTCGGGCGTCTTGACGAGGAAGGCTTTCTCTATCTGTCCGACCGCAAGCACTTCATGATCATTTCCGGTGGCGTGAATATCTACCCACAGGAAGTCGAGGACCTGCTCATCACGCATCCTGACGTGCTGGATGTCGCTGTCTTCGGTGTGCCCAACGACGATTTCGGCGAGGAAGTGAAGGCCGTGATCCAGCCAAAGGACTGGTCGCGCGCAAACGATGAATTCGGCGCCGAGCTGATCGGATGGTGTCGCGAACGGCTCGCCGATGTCAAATGCCCGCGCTCGGTCGATTTCGAGAAGGAAATGCCCCGCGCCGAAACCGGCAAGCTCTACAAGAAGGAGCTCAAGGCGCGGTACTGGCCCGCCTGAATGTTCGTTCGGGTCGGACCGGTCGGCCATGGCTTGACTCGCGCGCGATAGCGCGCGACCTTTCCTTCATTGCGAAATGGAGTTCGCAAATGCGAATGCCCTTTCGTCACAATGATGGCTTTCAAGCCAACACTGGTGGAGAGTGACGCATGACCCTGCACAGCAAGCCCGAGGCATTCGCAGATATCTCGGTGATCGACGCCGACACACACTACGCCGAGCCCTATGACCTGTGGACCAGCCGCGCCACCGGCGGCTGGAAGGAACGCGTGCCGCAGGTGAAAGAGGTCGATGGCGAACTCTCGTGGTTCATGGACGGCGACGTGCGCATGGGCCCGGCCTTCGCAAGCTGCACGATCCGCAAGGACGGCACCAAGGCCTATGGCATGGAAATGACGACCTGGAAGTTCGAGGAAATCTTCGACGGCGCTTGGGACGCCAAGGCCCGCGTCGCCTACATGGACGATGCCGGGATCACCGCACAAATCTGCTATCCCAACCTGCTCGGCTTCGGCAACCAGAAGGGCATGAACGTCGATCCCGAACTGCGGCTGATCATCACCAAGATATACAACGACGCATTGGCCGAATTCCAGGCGGACTCGGGCAACCGCATCTATCCCATGGCCATGGTGCCGTGGTGGGACATTCCCGCAGCCGTCGCCGAGGTCGAGCGGTGCCGCGACATGGGCCTGCGCGGCGTCAACACCCATTCGCAACCACACAACAACGGCTTCCCCGATCTCGGCGATCCGCACTGGAACCCGCTGTGGGAGCTGTGCGAGGATGCGGGCCTGCCGATCAATTTCCACATCGGCGGCGGCTTCTCGAACACCGAATGGTTCGGCGAAGGCCACTGGCCCAGCTTCACGCCGACCGAGAAGCTGGCCTATGGCTCCAGTTCGCTGTTCTTCGCCAATTTCCAGCTGTTCGCGAATATCTTCATCTCGCGCTGGCTCGAACGCCATCCGAAGCTGAAGATCTGCTCGGTCGAGAGCGGCGTGGGCTGGATTCCCTACATGCTCGAAGCCGTCGAGTTCCAGATGCAGGAAGCGCGCAGCGACTACCAGATTTCGCCAGCGGAAATCTTCGAGCGGCAGATCTGGGGTTGCTCGTGGTTCGAACGCAAACACATCGTCGGCGATGCGCGCAAGGTCGGGGTGGACAACGTCATGTTCCAGACCGATTTCCCGCATCCGGTCTGCCTCTATCCCGACGCGCTCGAATATATGGCCGATGCGGCGGGGCAATTCACTGACGAGGAACGCGCCAAGGTGTTCGGCGGCAATGCGGCCAAGGTCTACAACATCGATGTGAGCGCGCTGGGCTGAGCCTCGCGCGCAATCGGGAGAAACGAATTGCCCTATGACCTCCTCGATGGCGTCAAGGTCATCGAACTGTCGATGTACGCCTTCGCGCCCGCTTCCGCCGCTGTCCTCTCGGACTGGGGCGCGGACGTGGTCAAGGTGGTGCCTCCGGGCACCGCCGACCCGATGATGGGCGATCGCGTGATCGGCGGGCTGCCGCAGGTCGAGACCGGCGTGAAGTTCATGTGGGAGAACCTCAATCGCGGCAAGCGCTGCCTGTGCATCGATGTCTCGAAGCCCGAGGGGCGCGATCTGCTGCACCGGCTGATCGAACAGACAGACGTGTTCATCACCAACCTGCTGCCCGATGCGAGGAAGCGCTTCGGGATCGACTATGAAACGCTCGCCGCGATCAATCCTCGCCTCGTCTACGGGCGCGCCAGCGGACACGGCGCGGAAGGGCCCGAGCGCGAGGCGGGCGGCTTCGACCACACCGATTTCTGGGCACGCTGCGGCATCGGCCACACCGTCGCCAGCACCGTGGGCGAATTCGTGCCCCAGCCCGGCCCGGCGATGGGCGACGTTTCCGCCGGAGCGACGCTGGCGGGCGCAATCAGCGCCGCCCTGTTCAAGCGTGAACGCACCGGCAAGGGCAGCCTGATCGACGTGTCGCTGCTCGCCACCGGCATATGGATGAACGGCCCGGCGGTGCTCGCCGCCGCGCTGTACGACGTGCCGACGATCCCGCGTTTTGGCCACGCCGACCAGCCTAACCCGCTGGTGACGGCCTATACCTCGAAGGATGGCCGCGACATCTATTTCGCCGGGATCCAGACCGAAAAGAACTGGGCCGAGATCTGCGACATTCTCGAATGCCCCGAACTGGTAACCGATCCGCGCTTTGCGACTGGCGAACTGCGGCTTGCCAATGTGCGCGAATGCATCGCGGCCTTGGATGTGGCCTTTGCCAGGCAGGATCTGGAGTACTGGCTGCCCCGGCTGGAGCGCTGCCCGGTGCCGTGGTCGCTGGTGCAAAGCTCGCGCGAGGCGCTGAACGATCCGCAGGTCGTGGCGAACGGGATGGTGACGACGATCGAGGGCGATGCGCGCAGCTATCCGGTCGCGGCAAGCCCGGCGCAGGTGGACGGCAAGGCGCTGACCCAGAGCCGCGCGCCGCAGCACGGGGAACATACCGAAGTGGTGCTGATGGAATACGGGCTGGAATGGGACGAGATCGAGGCGCTGAAAGCGGCTGGCGCGGTGAATTGAGAACCTCTGAGGGTGACACAAGTGACATGTGTCCGCTGCGCTGTCCGCCCCTTGAAAGCGGCGGAATCCGGGCGGTCTTGGACTGAGAGTGACACTTCTACCGTAAAGGGAAAATCGGCCCTCCGCGATGCGCGCGTGAGGGGACGATAGGAAACAGGCTGACGATGTCAAAGAACGCCAGTTCGGTAGCGCACGGCTACGATGTAGGACAGGGTGTGAGTGGGGAAGCGGGTGTGATGTAAGCGGTCGATTAAAATCGTGTCTCTGGATGATCCTAGAACTATTCTCTTTCAACGCTGAACATATTCGACAGTTTGTTGCATAATCATACCAACTCTGGCTGGCTTGCCGTCCTTTCCGAAAAATTCTTGCAATTTTCGGCCAGACGGAAATTGAGTGCATGGCGTTACCTCGTCCAATCGACTCTCGTACGTTTTTGGCTCAAGATTAAATTCACAACTTTCCACGATTCCTTTTTCATTTATTTCGATCATTACGGTTACGATCGACTTCGCATCTGGAATCGCTATTGGGCCAATTTCCGGCATTACCCAACGAACTCGGTTCCTATATGTCCCGATAGACGGCTTTCCCTCAGCGTTTTTTGCAGGTTGAAATTTCGCCCGCACTTTGATGAGCGCGCACGCAGTTGCATCTAGAGCAGTGGAACCGCTTGATATTGTAACCAAGCAGTCCAAGACCTCCCCAGTTTGCGAAACGGACAACCTGAAACTAGTCGTGCCTGTAACACGATTCCTGAGTTCGTCACTCGGGTAATCGCTGCTCTGCACCCAGGTGCCAGGATCATTTATGGGCGTGGGTCCAGTTGGCTCAGCTGCCTTAGCGTTCTTCGCCAGGGCGAATGCCAACAGCGGCGCAAGTCCTGCCAGCATGATGCGGTTCATTGGCACCTCCGAACGTCCAAACAATAAACGTCCAATGTAGATTTTGCTGGTGATCGGTCCACATCGAATTGACCAGTAGGCTTATCAGACCCGCCCCCTGCGCGAACCAATGCACAGACCTCTTCGTGTCTTCGTACGACAAATCTGGACCCCGGCCTGCGCCGGAGTGACTGCTGTGGAACTTCACTCCACACCAACTCCGGCTACGCCGCTGCGCGACGAGCCTTCGTATCCTCTCCCCTCAAGGGGAGAGGCATAGGCAATCAAATCTCGATCCCGTAGATCCGCGCCGCGTTGCCGCTGAACACCTTGAAACGGTCTTCCTCGGACAGTTCGGCAATCGCCTCGGCCAGATAGTCAAGCCCGTTGGGATAGAGGCACGCCGGATGCGGGAAATCGGTCTCGAACATCACGTTGTCCGCGCCGACCTTCTCGATCGTGTCGATGATGTTCTCGCGCTCGAAGAACACACAGGCGCTGATCGAGCGGCTGAAACGCTCGCGCAAGCTCGGCTCGTAGCTCTGCCCGGCCTGCACGCTCATGTAGTCGAGCGATTCAAGCAGGTAGGGAATCCACCCCGCCCCGCTTTCGACCGAGACGATGTTGAGCTGCGGATAGTTCTTCAGCAGGTCCGACATCAGGATATTGCCGAGCACCACCAGATTGTTGATGAACAGCAGCACTCCACCCATGGCGAGCTTCTGGTTGTCGTTGCGCTCCGGCCAGACACCGGTGCTGAGGAACGAGGTCGAACTGTCGCTGGCGCCGATATGGAAATTCACCGGCTGACCGTGATGGATGCAGGCTTCCCACAGGCGGTTCCAGTAAGGCTCGCCGAGCGAGGGCATGCCATGCTCGTTGGGGTTCGGATTGATGTTGATGCCCTTGAGGCCCATTTTCGCACAGCGTTCCAGTTCCGCCACGGAAAGGTCCACATCCCACCAGGGCAGCAATGACATCGGGAAGATGCGCTGACCCGATTCGGCCTGCATCTCGGCCATGGCGTCGTTGTAGAGGCGCAGGCTTTCGAGCCGCAGCTCCGGCTCGACCAGCATCGCCTTCTGGCCGCCGAAGCCGAGCGCATTGGGATAGGCGATCTGCGCATAGATGCCCTGCTCGTCCATCATCTCGACACGCTTGGCCGTGTTCCACGCGGCTTCCATGACGTCGGGAATTTCCCATTCGCGAAATTCCATGCCGTAGGACTTGTGCCCGTCCTTGCGGATCGCCGAGACGGCATTGCGGGCGGCAAGGAACTGGTTCTCGCCGATGACCCACTGCTTCTCCTCGCCCTCGCCCACCATGCGCGGCACGAGGTTCTTCCACTTGGCCGAAGCGCGGGAAGTCCACAGATCGGGCCATTCGCTGACGTGGGTGTCCACATCGATGACCTTTATCCCGGCGAGAAGTTCGCGGGTGGTGAGCGACTGGCTGCGGATCGAGGCGACGGAGGCCATGGCAATTTCTCCCGGATGTATTCTGTGTCAGGCGGCCTGGCGCGGACGTGAGCCACGCACCAGCCGCCCCGGCAGCGCGCCGGTCGGTTCGCCCTTGCGATAAGTCACCTGCCCGGCGACCACGGTGGCGTCATAGCCCTGCGCGCGCTGGTGCAGCCGCTTGGCGCCATTGGGCAGGTCGTCGATCGATTCGGGCTTCAGCAGCATCACGTTGTCGAGATCGATCACGTTGAGATCGCCGCGCAGGCCCACCTTGATCTGGCCGCGGTCGCCCAGCCCGACGAGATCGGCGGTATCGGTGGTCAGCTTGCGAACCACTTCCTCGAGAGGCATGCGGCCTTCCGGATCGTTCTCGACGCCCTCGGGCGCGACCCAGCGACGCAGGTAATAGGTCGGCAGGCTGGCATCGCAGATGAAGCTGCAATGCGCGCCACCGTCGCCAAGGCCGAAAGTCGTCGACTCATGCGCCATCATCGTGCGGATCGGCACCAGCGAATTGTCGAGATAGTTGGCGGCGGGCGCATAGATCACACCCGAACCATCGACGAGCACGTCATAGGCCAGCTCCGCCGGACTCATGCCCGCGCGCGTTGCTCTTGCCTCGATGCTGTCGTCCTTCGAAGGTTCATAGTCGGGATCGTCGGTCATCTCGTACATGCCGCCGAAACGGTTCGAGAGCATCACGCTCATCTCGTCGTCGGCGCCTTCCAGCTCCGCCAGGATTCGCGCCTTGCGCGCCGGATCCCGCAGGGCCGCCAGCCGCGCGTCGGGTGCAAGCTTCGCGACCTCCTGATAGGAAGGGCAGGCAAGGAACGGGTGGCGGCTGAATTCGAAGCCGACGATCAGGCCAACCGGCCTGCCCGCAATCTGCGCGCGGATCGGCGCACCGTTGGCGCGCGCCTGTTCGATCTTGGCGAGCAAGTCGCGCCAGCCTTCGGGGTGGCGCATGCTTTGCAGCAGGGAGACCGACAGGGGCCTTCCGCTTTCGGCCATCATGCGCTCGACGATGCCGAATTCGCTGTCCATGTCGTCGAAGTCGGAAATGAACTGGAGCACGCCCTTGCCGCTTTCGGCGACGCCCTTGGCGATGCCTGTAAGCTCATCCGATGCGGCGACATAGGTCGGCGTCAGGGTGCCGTCGTTGGCCTTGTGGTTGATGGTGCGCGAGGTCGAAAAACCCAACGCGCCCGCCTCGATCGCTTCGCGGGCGAGGCGCGCCATCTCGGCGATGTCCTGAGGCGTTGCGGGGTCGCGATCCGCCGCGCGCTCGCCCATCACGAACACGCGAAGCGGCGCATGGGGCACCTGCGTTGCGATATCGACGTCGAAAGCGCGATCCTGGATCGAATCGAGATATTCGGGAAAGCTCTCCCAGTTCCACGGCAGCCCGGCGGACATGACCGGTTCGGGAATATCCTCGACACCCTCCATCAGCGCCATCAGCCGGTCACGGTCCCGCGGTTTGCACGGCGCGAAACCGACGCCGCAATTGCCTGCAAGGATCGTGGTGACGCCGTGCTGCGAGCTTGGCAGCATGCGGTCGGTCCAGGTCGCGTGACCGTCGTAATGGGTGTGGATGTCGACGAAGCCGGGCGTGACGATCCGGCCCGTCGCATCGATCTCCTCACGGCCCGTGCCTTCGACCGTGCCGACCGCGGCGATCACGCCGTCCTTGATCGCAACATCGCCGCGAAAGCGCGGTGCGCCGGTGCCGTCGACAATGGTGCCGCCGCGCACCACGAGATCGAATTGTGCCGTCATCTCTGCCATCCCTCTCTCACTCTCGCGACCGCCGCATTTCAGCGGAAACAATCGGTCTGCCTTGTATCGTTTCACCATTACACCAGATCAGGTGCAATGAAAAATCGAGGAGAGGGAGCGAAGAACGGCCAGGGATGGGTTCAACGCGGACCGCGCACCAGCCGCCCCGGCTTCGCGCCCGTCGCCGCGTCATTCTCGCGCGTCATCACGCCGCCGACCATGGTGCCGAGATAGCCGCGCCCATGCTGGAGCATGCGGCCGCCGCCCTTCGGCAGGTCGAAGAACATCTCGGGCATATCGTTGCCCACATTGTCGAAATCGATGAGGTTGATGTCGGCGCGCAGGCCCGGCCGGATCAGACCGCGGTCGGACAGTCCGTAAAGCTGCGCGGGTTTGCCGGTCAGCTTGTGGACCACGGTTTCGACCGGGAGTTTCGGCCCGCGCTTGCGGTCGCGGCTCCAGAAACTGAGGTGGAACGTGGTCATCGCCGAATCGCAGATCATGGTCAGATGCGCGCCGCCGTCGCCCAGACCGCTCACCGTATCGGGGTTCCTGAGCATCTCGTATGCCGAGTCGAGGTTGCCGTCGGTGTAGTTGAGCAGGAATTTGACGAGCACATGCCGCCCATCGTCCTTGCTGAAGGTGTCGTAGGCGACTTCTTCCATGGTGCGCCCGGTGCGTGCGGCGATTACATCGACCCGCTGCGCTTCTTCCGGCTCGTAATCCAGCGCATCGTCGATGACGTAATAGGTTTCGAGCGCACCGCCGAAATGGCCGATACGGCGTTCGAGGACCGGATCGGTGCCGTCGTTCGCTTCCGACAGGATACGCTCGCGGCGGCCCGGATCGCGCATGGCCTCGGCGCGCTGGGCGCGCGACAGGTGGGCGATCTCCTTGTAGCTCGGCCGCGCCTTGAACAGGTGCATCGAATCAAGGCTCAGGATCAGGCCGAGTCCGCGCGCGGCAGTCTGCGGCACGATGTCGAGCCCGCGTGCGCGCGCCTTTGCCGATTCGGCAATGAGCTGCGCATATTCGTCCGGCGCATGGTCGTAGGAATGGAGCAGATAGGTGACCGGCCGGCCCGACGCCTCGGCGATCCGCTCGATCCGGCGATGCTCGCCGAGCCGGTCCTCGTAGCTTGTGACATTGCCGAACGTGGCGCCTGCCGCGCCCAGCGGCACGACCTGAAACACGCCCTTGCCGGTTTCACCCATGGCTCTCGCGAGTCCGAGAATTTCAGACTCCTCGGCGAAAGTCCCCGGCACATGCTCGCCGGTGCTGGCCTTGTGTTCAAGGATGCGCGAACCCGAAACGCCGATCGCGCCGGCCGCCATGGCCTCGCGAACGTGCCTTTGCATCTCCTCGATGTCTTCCGCCGTCGCCATTTCGTGAGTCAGCGCCCGCTCACCCATCACGAACACGCGCAGCGGCGCGTGTGGCAGGTGCATGGCTACATCCATGGTGAAATGGTTCTGTTCGATCCGGTCGAGGTAATCGGGAAAGCTGGTCCACTTCCAGTCAAGCCCTTCCTCGAGCACGATGCCGGGAATTTCCTCCACGCCTTCCATCAGTTCGATCAGCGGCTTGCGCATGTCTGAACGCGCTGGCGCGAAACCGACGCCGCAGTTGCCCGCGATTGCCGTGGTCGTGCCGTTGGAAAAGCTTGGCTCAAGCTCCTCGTCCCACACGAACTGGCCGTCGTAATGGGTGTGGATGTCGATGAAGCCGGGCGTCAGCAGCGCGCCGTCCGCATCGATGGTGCGCTTCGCCTGGCCACCGACCTTGCCGACCTCGGCGATCTGGCCGTCCTGAACCGCAACATCCGCGGTGAAGCCGGGCTTGCCGCTGCCATCGATGATGGTGGCGCCGCGAATGATCGTATCGAACATGGAGCAATTCCTCTCGTTTGTCGGGATATTATCCCATCAGCCCCGCGTCCGCCAGCCTGTCCGCCGCGCCGTTGAGGAAGGCGAGATGCTGGTCGAGCGTGGTAAACCCGTTGCCCATGGTGTTGACGGCAAAATGGCTGCCACCCCCGTCGCGCCATTGCTTCGCCTGACCCACGACCTCTTCCAGCGGCGTGCCGAGCGCGACATTGCACTGCGCGCCGAAGGTGCCGATGTCGCGGCCTTCCTCTTCAAGGAAGCCCTTGAGGAAATCGTATCCCTTCATCGGATCGGCCTGCATCCGCGCAAAGATGTAGCCGTCGCCGACCTTTGCTGCGCGGCGCAGCGAGGCCTTGGAAAAGCCGCCCATCCAGATCGGGATCTGTCGTTTCGGCGGCGGGACAAGCGTAGCGCGATCGATGCGGTGGAACTCACCTGAGAAATCGACTTCCTTGCCGGTCCACAGCGCGCGCAGCACCTCGATCTGTTCGGAAAGGCGCGCACCGCGCTGGCGAAACGGCACGCCGAGCGAGGAATATTCGACATGGTTCCAGCCGATGCCGATGCCCAGCGTCAGGCGCTCGCCCGAAAACAGGTCGACGTCCGCTGCCTGCCGGGCGACAAGCAAGGTCTGGCGCTGCGGCAGGATCATCACCCCGCTGACGAACCGGATCGACCTCGTGATCCCGGCAAGATGCGCGAACATCACGAACGGATCGTGGAACGTGTCCTTTTCGGTATAGGGGCCGGTCAGTTCCGGATCGCGATTGGCATGGGTGGCGCCAGCAACGTGATCGTAGGCGAGGAAATGTTCGTAACCGCGCTCTTCGGCCGCAAGCGCAAAGCGCCGCACGCATTCCGGATCGCCTCCCAGTTCGGTCTGCGGATAGATGATGCCAGTCTTCACGCCGTTGCTCTCCCATTTTCGACTCATACCGCCCCGCCGATGCTGGCGGGCTTGGCACAGACCGCGCGCCATGCAATGCCATGGCGCAACAGGGGCCGAGGTATGTCGGCTGCGCGAGAGGAATGAAAGGCCAAACGATGAAATTTTCCTGCGACATGCCCATCGACTTCACCGACGAGAAGGTCGAGTTCAGCTCGCTCGAAGCGATCACAACGATGTCGCGTGCGGTCGAGGCTGCCGGACTCGACGCGATCTACGTCACCGATCACCCCGCGCCCAGCAGCCGATGGCTGGCGGGCGGCGGACACCCCACGCTCGATCCCTTCGTGGCGCTCACCGCGGCTGCCGCCGCGACGACCACACTTCAGGTGCAGACGCACATCGTCGTGCTGCCCTATCGCAATCCTTTCGTGACCGCGAAGGCCGCTGCCTCGCTCGACCATATTTCGGGCGGGCGGCTGATCCTGGGCATCGGCACCGGCTATTCGAAGCCCGAATATGCCGCCGTCGGCGTCGAGTTCGAGGACCGCGGCGAGATCATGACAGAAGCCCTCAAGGTCATGCAGATGGCCTGGTCCGGAGAAGTCGTCACGTACGAAAGCCCGCGCTTCTTCGCCCGCGATACGGTGATCCGGCCGCTGCCAGCGAACAAGGAAAGCATCCGCGTTTGGGCGGGCGGCAATGCCAAGCCGGCGATCCGCCGCGCGGTCGAACTGTGCGACGGCTGGTGTCCGTTCCCGGCCGAAGGGGCGCTGCTGCGCACCACCCGCACCGACGAGCTTTCGACCTACGAGCAGCTTCAGGACATGATCGACTATGCCAGGGAGCATGGCGAGAAGGTCGGTCGCACCAAGCCGCTGACGATCTGCATGGGCACTCTGGGATACCGGCAGGGCAAGCCCGGCGATCCGGCCTACGCGCAGGAACTGATCGAGGCCTATTCGAAGAATCAGGAAATGGGCATCGACTGGGCAACCACCGGAATGGCGCATCCCAGCCTGCCCGAATGGCTCGATAACGTGCAGTGGTTCGGCGAGGAAGTGGCAGCCAAGGTCAAATAGCCGGTGCTGCGCGCCGCCTGCGTCCTTGCGGTGTGCCTGCTGGTCGCGAATCCGGCGGCGCACGCCGCGAGCCCATCCGGGAGGGAACCGGCCATGACTGAACCTGCCCCCGCTACCGTAGCCGAAGCACAGGCAATCTGGGACAGAACGGTAGCCTCGGCTCGCAAGGAGTTGTTAGCCCACCGGTACGCCGCCGATCCGGCCTTGCTGGCGCAGGGACAATACTTTCTCGGCAATCTCGAGACCGTGGCCTTCAACATGTATGTCGCGCCGCGACAGCAGTATCCGGCGTTCTACACGCAATCGTTCTTCATGCCGTTCGAGCTGTCATGGGGCACTCAGAACCCGGATTTCCTCAACCACAACGCCTTTATCGACGGCGCGCGCACCTATCGCATCTGGGGCAATGCGAAGGGTTCCTACTGGACGACGATCCAGGCCATGACGGGCTTCTGGGGCGACGAGAAAATGGCACAGCTCGGCCAAATCGACTTCGATGACATTCCGATTGCCGAAAACGGCGATTTCGAGATCTTCATGGGGCCGAACCCGCCCGCCGACACCAAGGGCAAGACCTGGCTGAAGCTCGATCCCGCCGCGCACAATGTCATGCTCGCCGTGCGCGAGGTCTATATGGACTGGGAAAGCACCCGCATCGTCGACCTGCATATCGAAACGCTCGACCGCGATGCGGACGCGCCTATGTGGTTCGATGAGCAGGAACTGGCGAAGCGGATCGCCAAAGGCGCGAAATTCATCGAATTCGCCTGGAGATTCTCCAGCGGCCAGATGGACAAGGCCAAGGCGTCGCCTCCGGTCAACAGCTTCGTCATGCCGTCAGGCGCTACCGAAGTGGGCGGCAACCCGGTCGCGGCCTATGTCCCGATGCAATTCGAGGTCGCGCCCGACGAGGCGCTGATTATCGCGATGACGCCCATCGAGGCGCGCTACTGGGGTTTCCAGACCGCAAGCGTGTGGGGCCAGACCAACGACTATTCCTATCACCAGAGTTCCTTGAATGCCGAACAGGCCAAGGTGGACTCCGACGGCAAGGTGCGCCTCGTGCTCTCGCTCTCCGATCCCGGCGTGCCCAACTGGCTCGATCCGGTCGGCGTGGGCACCGGATCGGTGCTGCTGCGCTGGTACAAGGCCAAGGGAACTGCCGTCCCGGAGACGCAACTGGTGCCGCTGGCGGAGCTGCGCAGGCACCTGCCCAGGGACACGCCGACAGTCACGCCCGCCGAGCGAGCGGAACAGCTCAAGGCTCGCGCCCGCGCTTCACTGCGCCGCTTCAAGCAGTAGGACGAAGGCGATGGCAACCAGCTACGACGACGATTCCCGCGCCGATCTCGAACGAGTCTATGCCCCTGTATTCGAAGAGTTCACCGGCGCCTTCACTCCCGATGGGCTGATCGCGGAGGCCCGCACGGCGACGGGCCTTTCCGACCTTGGCGGCAACGAGATGCACGAGGCGGGATTTCGCAAGCGGCTCGGCGCGCTGTGCGAGTCTCTCGAAACCGAGGCCAATCTCACGCCGCTGGGCCGCACGCGCGCCCATTGCCGCCTGCTGGCCATGAACATTTCGCGGCTGCGCACAGTCGACTACGTGAAGCAATCCGGGGAACTTCCGAAAATCACTGCGCCGCTGGTCGGCACCGGCATGCCGCGCTCGGGCACCAGCTTTTTTCAGGCCCTGCTCGCGCAGGACCCCGACAACCTCGTGCCGCGCACCGGCCATGGCATGGTCCCGATCCCGCCGCCCGGTGTGCTTGGCGAGGAGCAGGCGCGGCTAGACCTGACGTGGAAAATGCTGACTTTTCAGGGCTTCGATTCCGACGAAGTCAACGCTATTCATCCCTTCGCGCCGGATGCCGAGGACGAGGACGTGCTGTTCCAGGAGGCTGCCTGCTGCGCGCTCTTTTCCGGTTTTTACAACGTGCCGAGCTACATTCCGGTGCAGCAGCAGGGCTATGACGAGCAGATGGCCTGGCAGAAGCAGTTGATGCAGCTGATTCAGGCCAACTCTCTGGGTAGTCGCTGGGTGCTCAAGGCGCCCGAATATGTGACCCGGCTCGGCTCGGTCCTCGACCACTATCCCGATGCGATGATCTTCGTGAATCACCGCGACCCGGCGCGCACAATTGCCTCGATCGCCAGCCTCTACGTCACGTTCCAGTCAGTCAATTCGGACTTTTCGGTGCCCGGCGAATACCTCGGCCCGCCGCTGCTGGAAGGACAGGCCGCCTCGATCCGGGCCAGCCTCGCCTGGCGCGAGGCGCACCCCGAAGTGAAGATCGTCGACGTGCATTACAAGCATCTGGTCGCCGATCCGGTCGGCACCGCCGCAGCCCTGTACGGCGAATTCGGGCTGGAGTTCACGGATACCGCATGCGAGGCGATGACCAAGTGGCTTGGCGCACGCAATCGCCACGGTCAGGCGCAGAGCGGCGTCAGGCACTCCTATTCGCTGGCCGATTTCGGGCTAAGCGAGGACATGGTCGAGGAAGCATTCGGCGGCTATCTCGACCGCTACGGGATCGAGCGCGAACGGCGCTAGATTAGCGCATCTCGTCTGCCTGAAAGGCGCGATCCTGAAAGCCCTCGCGCATCCATTCGCACATCAGATCGGTGCAGCGGCGGCTCAGCAATTCGGCAATGTCGCCGTCGCCATTGGCAATCGCGCGGGCAAATCGGGCGCGCAGCCTGCGATAGGTCGCCATGTTGTCGAGCTTGCGCAGCATACGCTCGTCATTGCGCGGCGCATTGGCGGAAAAGTCGCTCGTGATCGCGACCATCAATTCGAGCACCTTGTTGCCGGCCATTTCGGCCAGAAAGGCAATGAAATTGCGCTCGCTGCGCATGAATTCGGCGTAGCCCGCGATATTCCTCTCATCGACCGTATTGTCGTCGCGCTCGGCGAACTCGCGCAGCCGCGCAATCATCTCCGGATCGCGATTGCGCGATGCCAGCCGGGCCAGCTCGGCGTAGAACATCGGCGTCGTTTCGGTCAGCTCGACGTAGGTAGCTTCGCGCGTGCGTAGATAGACCGCCGCCATGCGGCTGACCGTCAGGCTGCCGGGCCGCCGTGCGAAATAGCCGCCGCCGACGCCGCGACGCACGGTGACGAGATGCTCTTGCGCAACGCGCGCGGTCGCCTGCCTGAGCGTCGGCTTGCTGACACCGAGCCTGACCACCAGTTCGTCTTCAGAGCCGAGAAACTGGCCATCGTCACACTCGAGTGCGATTTCGCGCAACTGCTTTGCGGCGAGATCGACGGCGGATTCGTTGCGGTCGCCCGCGACACTCCTGCGGCTCGTCGCCACTACCTCGTCTCCGTGTTGCCCCGGCGATTGGCTGTCAGAGCCCGTCGCACTCGTTTGTGCTTGTTCGGCAGGATATGGCGTGCAAATCGGGATAAGACAACGGCCTTGCGCCTCTATGGCTCATAGTCCCCCAGCGCGCGCAGGTGCGCGATGACGCTTTCGGCCAGTGCGGCAAGGTCGTAACCGCCTTCCAGCGTGGAGACTATCCGCCCTCCGCAATGCTGCCGGGCGAGCGCGACCAGTTCCCCGGTAAGCCATGCATAGTCGTCTGTCCGAAGCCGCATTTGCGCCAGTGGATCGCTCATATGGGCGTCGAAACCGGCGGAGACGAGTAGCAGATCCGGCGCGAAAGCGGCGATAGCCGGCAACAGATCGCGCGACCACGCATCGCGGAATTCGCGGCTGCCGCTACCCGGTTCCAGCGGCGCATTTGCGACATTGCCATGCGCGCCGCGTTCATGCCGCGCACCCGTTCCGGGGTAGAGCGGACTCTGGTGCGTGCTTGCGAAGAACAGCACCGGATCGTCCCAGAAGGCAGCCTGCGTGCCATTGCCGTGATGCACGTCGAAATCGGCTACGGCGATGCGGGCGAGGCCATGGCTTGCGCGCGCATACTGCGCGGCAATGGCGACATTGTTGAACAGGCAGAAGCCCATCGCCCGGTCGGGTTCGGCATGATGGCCGGGCGGGCGCACGGCGGCAAAGGCAGCTTCGGCCTTGCCTTCCATGACCAGATCGACGCCACGGATGACCGCCCCCGCCGCGCGCTGTGCCGCTTCGATGGAGCCATGACTGACAATCGTATCGCCATCGAGCGCGCCGTGCTCGCCTTCAGGCACCTCGATCGCCAGCAGCGCCTCGACCTGCTCGCGACGATGCACTGCCGCGAGCTGATCGGCGCTGGCACGCGGCGCTTCTTCGCAGATCAGACCGGGTAACCGGGCCGCCTCGATGGCATCGAGCACCGCGCGCAGACGCTCGATCCGCTCGGGGTGGCCGGGGCCGGTATCGTGTTCCAGACACGCGGGATGAGTGACGACGGCAAGCGACATACGGGCCATTGTAGTCGCCCAACTCCTATGGCGCGAGCACGACTTTGGGCTTGCCCCCGGCCATCATAGCGTATCTCATGCACGCAAACGACGAGAGGGAGAGGGAAATGCGTTGGATGATAATGGCCGCGGGCTTCGCAATATCCGCCAGCAGTGTGGTGGCGGAACCGCTCCTCCCGTTCCAGCAGGGCCGCGAGGGATCGATCCTCGGAACGCCCGCGCAGATCGAGGCCGACCGCCGCGCGCTTGCCGTCTACAACAGCCGCGAAGTGCAGAAAGCCATCGACGCGCTTGTCGCCACTTATGAGAAAGACCCGGTCGCCCAGTATCCCGACGCTCGCAAGACATTGCGCCGCGCCGCCGAGGCGATGGCCATGGCGCAAAGCTTTGGCGTAGTTGCCGCCGATCCCGACCGTTCGCAGGCGCTGTGGGGGACGACCGGCCCGCATGCGTGGGGCGATGTGGTTATTCCCGTCGAAGGCGTGATGGTCGACAACCCGGACAACATCTATCGCTCGATCCCCATCGACGGCGCGGCGAGCTATGTCATCGAAGGGCGCGTGATCCATGCCGCGCCGGTGCAGCAGACTTTCGTGCTGCACAACGAGAAGTCGGGCGCGGATCCCAACCAGAAGGTCAAGAGCCAGGAAGACGAAAACGGTTCTGTCGCGCTCGAGGATCTCGATGTTGCACGGGACGGCACCTTCACGATCACGGTCGACAATTCGCCGGTCAATGGCCGGACCAACCACCTCCAGTCCGATCCCGATGTGCACGATGCCTATATCCTCGTGCGCGACACGATTCCCGACTGGTCCGGGCAAAATCCGGTGCAGCTGAACGTGAAGCGCGTGGCCGGGCCGCCGGTAAAGCCGCTGCGCAGCCAGGCCGAAATGGCCGCCAAGGCCGCCGCGCTGACCGGCAGTGTCTCACGCTATTTCATGACCTGGGCCAAGCAGCGGTTCTATTCGGGCGCGGCCAACACCTTCGCGCACCAGTTCGACCGGGCGACCGGCTGGGGCTTCATCAAGTGCGGCTGGTATCGCCTCGAAGCCGACGAGGCGCTGGTGGTCACGCTTGACCGGCGCAATGCCGCCTATCTCGGGTTTCAGCTTTCCGACGCCTGGGGCCAAGGCCAGACCAGCGATTATATGGCCAATCTCGGCAGCCTTTCGGGCGATCAGGCCCGCGCCAATGCGGACGGCACCTACACCTATGTCATTTCCACCAGCGATCCGGGCATCCACAACTGGCTCGATACCGCGGGCCTGCGCGTGGGCACCTATTGCGCGCGGTGGCAGGCACTGCCGCAGGGTGTGAAGAGCGCGGGCGCTGTGAAGAGCATGACGGTCGTGAAACGGGCCGAACTGGACGCGGCATTGCCACCCGAGACGGTTCGCGTAACAGCCGAGCAGCGCGCCATGCAGATCGCGCAGCGCCGCAAGGACTATGCGCGCCGTCTGCAGTACTAGGCTGCTTTGTTCGGATCTCCGCGCCACCGTTCGTGTCGAGCGCAGTCGAGACACGACGTCCTACCATTGCGCCTCTCGACTTCGCTCGAGGCGAACGGATCGAACTTGGTGCAACCTGCTCTGAAACCTACTTGCCGTAGTAATCGCGATACCAGGTGACGAACTGCGCCACACCGTCGCGGTAGTCGGTCTGCGGCTTGTAGCCGGTCAGCCGCTGGAGCAACGAGGCATCCGCCCACGTCGCGGGCACGTCGCCCATCTGCATCGGCATGTAATTGCGGATCGCCTGCTTGCCGAGGCTCGTCTCGATGGCCTCGACGAAATCGAGCAGACGCACCTTGTCCGAGTTGCCGATATTGACGACCCGGAACGGGCCTGCGGGCGACAGGCTGTCGCCCGGCTCGATCGCATCGGCGCTTTCCGGCTTCACCGGCGGCGCGTCGATCAGCAGACGAATCCCGCGCACCAGATCGGTCACAAAGGTGAAATCGCGCCACATGTCGCCATTGTTGTAGATGTCGATCGGACGGTCTTCGAGAATGCCCTCGACGAATTTGTAGAGCGCCATGTCGGGCCTGCCCCACGGCCCGTAGACGGTGAAGAAGCGGAACATCGTCACCGGCAGGTTCCACAGGTGGGCATAGGAATGGCCCATCGCCTCGTTGGCCTTCTTCGTGGCGGCATAGATGGTGAGCTGGGTGTCGGCCTTCTCGGTCTCGGTGAAAGGCATCTCTTCGTTCGCGCCATAGACCGAAGAGGTCGAGGCCATCAGCAAGTGTTCGACCTCGTGCCTGCGCGCCACTTCCATGACGTTGAACGTGCCGACGACATTGCTGTCGATATAGGCGCGCGGGTTTTCGAGGCTGTAGCGCACGCCTGCCTGAGCGGCGAGGTGAACCAAGACCTGCGGCTTGAAGTCGTCGGCAATGCGTGAGAGCCGGTCATTGTCCTCCAGCATGCCCTCGTGGGCGGCAAACCGCGCGTTCTGGAGCAGCATCTGGTGGCGGCGGCGCTTGAGATTGACGTCGTAATAGTCGGTCATGCCGTCATAGCCGCAGACCTCGAAACCTTCGTCGAGCAGCAATTGCGCAAGGTGAAAGCCGATGAAACCGGCCGTGCCGGTCACCAGAACCCGCCTGTTTGTGCGTGCCTCGCTATTCACGTCATGTCCCTGTCAGTGCCGTTCCCTGGCTTCCGCGAAGCCGTCTGACGGGCCTTCTAGCCCGTATTCATTGCGAAATCATGCCCGCTTGCGGTTGAATCGGCCTCACGCGCAAGGCACCGCGACTATCGCGCCGACGGATCACACTGGTCATTGTGACTTGACCCACTGCGGCTAACCTGTGTGAATAGGTTGTGAGGCGCACCGGCGCGCGGGAGAGCGTAATGACCCTCTATGATGGACCGATCTTCGATTCCGACATGCATGTCGTCGAGGACGATTTCGCCTTTTTCGAGGAATACCTTCCCAAGCAGTATCACGAGAAGTGGCTACCCTCGCGCAAGCATGGGCCGGACGGCGAATACGCGATGTATGTCGGCGACCGGAAGCTGCTGAACTACGACTTCCGCGATGGACTTGTCCCCCCGCCCGGCAGCCTCAAGGAATGGCTGCGCGCGATGAAGGAAGGCCGTCAGGTTGACGACGGCTGGATCCCCGCCACGCCCGACATGATCGAGCCCGCCGCGCGGCTCGCCAAGCTCGACGAATTCGGAGTCGAGGCGGCGCTCACATATGTCGGCAACTTCAACATCTCGCTCGCCTATTACGACACCGACGAATCGGGCATGGCGGTGATCCATGCCTACAACCGGTGGCTCCACGAGCACTGGGGGTTCGCATATGGCAACCGCATCTACACGGCGGGCTGCCTGGCGCTGTGGGACACGCAGAAGGCCATTGAGGAAGTCGAATGGCTGATCGAGCGCGGCGTGCGCATCATTGCCGTGGTCATGGGGCCGGCGCAGGGCAAGTCGCTCGCCCATCCCGATTTCGATCCGGTGTGGTCGCGGCTGAACGAGGCCGGCATTGTCGTCGCCTTCCATCTTCAGGAAGCCTCGTTCATGCATCCACTGCTCAAGGAATGGGGCGAAAAGCCGCTGCAGCCGCGCATGCGGGGGCAGACCGCGTGGCAATACATGTTCGCTTTCGGCGACCTGCCGATCCAGATGACCTTGGCGAACATCGTCTACCACAACTTCTTCGAGCGTTTCCCGAACATCAGGATGGTCAGCGTCGAGAACGGCGCGGCCTGGCTTCCGGGTTTCCTCGACAAGATGGACAAGGCGCGCGGCCTGGCCAAGAATGGCTACTGGCCCTGCGGCCAGCTCAAGACGCGGCCAAGCCGGATATTCATGGAGCACGTGAAGGTCGTCGCCTATCCCGAAGATCCGCTCGCCGAGATCGTTGAGCGGATCGGCTCGTCGCAGTGCCTGCTGATGGGTTCGGACTATCCGCATCCCGAAGGTGTCGCCCGGCCCCGTATCTTTGCCGAGGAGGCGCTAGACGGCCTTGGCGAGAGCGATATCCGCGCGATCATGTACGAGAACGGACGTTCGCTGATACCGGCGTAGCGCCTGCCATTGCATTGGTCATTTAGGGGAGCAGGGCCGGAATGATGACACCATGACGGTTCGTGTCGGGCTGGGGCCCGGACTTGGCGCCGATCTGTCCGCAGACGAGTTGTGGCAGTGGATCGACCTGTGCGAGGCGCACGGCATCGACAGCCTGTGGTTCAGCGATCAGCTGCTGGGCCACAGTCTGGAGCCCGTCGCCATGCTCGCCGCCATGGCCGCGCGGACCACGCGGATGCGCTTCGGCACCAGCGCGATTGTCGCGCCGTTTCGCGATCCGGTGGTCCTGGCCAAGCAGTTCGCGACTATCGACGTGCTGAGCAAGGGGCGGCTGTTTCCGGTGCTCGGCGTCGGCAATGCCTCGGATGCCTGGTGGGCAGCGACGGGAACTTCGCCGGAGGGTCGCGGGGGACGGAGCGACGAGGCCATCACCTTGCTCAAGCTGCTGCTGGAGAAGGACGAAGTGTCGTTCTCTGGCACGCATTACCGCTATGACGGTCCCGGCGTGCAGCCGCGCCGCGACCGGCCCGTGCCGGTGTGGATCGGCGGCAATACGCCAGCCGCTTTCCGGCGCACGGCGCGGATCGGCGATGGCTGGCTCGGCTCGATGACCTCGCCGCAAGCAGCGGGGCGGGCGCGCAAGGCCATCGAGACCGCGCTGGCCGAAACCGGGCGCAATATCGACGGCGATCACTACGGCATGACCCTGATGCTGCGGCTCGGTCCGGCCGACGATCCGCAAGTGCAGAAGGCGATGGCGCGCATGGCCGCGCGCATGCCGGAAGAAACACGCGCCTCGGCAAAGCACATGTTCGTCACCGGCACGGCAAGCGAGGCGGTCGCCAGCCTCAGGCGCTACGTCGATGAGGGGATGTCGAAATTCGTGCTGATCCCGATGGCGGGCAATGCCGCAGACCTGATCGACCAGACCGAGAGGCTGGCGGCGGAGGTCGTGCCGGTGGTGGAGGA
>JAGREJ010000082.1 GCA_020446595.1 Novosphingobium sp.
TCGGCGATATGTGTCTGGCCAGTGATGTAGGACGCTTCATCCGACAGGAGGAAGACGATGAGGTTTGCCATTTCCGATGCCTCGGCCATGCGGTGGTGAAGCGTCTGCGCGAGGATCCGTTCGATGACCGACATGTCCTCGGGCAACGGTTGGGACATCGTCAGGGGCGTCACCACGCCGCCCGGAGCGATGGCGTTGCAGCGGATGCCGTTCTTGTTCAGGATGCAGTGATTGGCGATCGACTGGGTGAGGTTGATCACGGCGCCCTTGGCCATGCCGTAGGCAATCTCGTTGATGCCCGGCTTGACTCCAGAAACTGAGGAGACGTTCACGATCGAGCCGCCCGGTTTCATCAAACGCAGCGCCACCTGGCAGCCGAACATCGGTCCTTCGGCATTGACGCGCATGACCTTGCGGAGATCGTCGAGCGTAATGTCCTCGATCGACAGACTTTGATAGATTCCTGCATTGTTGACGAGCCCGTCGAGCCTTCCGAACTCGTCCGACACGAATTTCTCGAGCGCCAGCCAGTCGTCCGGCGAGCCAACATCCTGTTGGAAGAACACCGCACCGGGAACCGGGTCGTCAACGGTGCCCGGATTGATATCGGTCCACACGACCTTGGCGCCGTTCTCCGCCAGCTTCTTCACTGTCGCCGCGCCAATGCCGCCGCGGCCACCCGTGACGACGTAAACCTTGCCAGACAAATCCATCACTCTCTCCCTGCGTGAAACTTCATGAATACAGCGCCAATTCTCAGCAGAACCGCTCCATGCTCGGCTTGCCCAGCATGTGACCTCCGACCGACAATTCGATGTTGTCGGGGTTGTTGGCGAAATGCGCGCGGCTCGCCATGATATCGCGCCAGAACGGCAGGATCGGCGACGCCTTGTCGATGCCCGACGAGCCAAGAATTTCCATCATCGCATCGACCGATCTGGCGCACCGGCGCGCGATGGTTCCTGCCTCGTAGCGATAGCGCAGCCGTTCCTCCATCGGGATCGCGCCGGTGGTTTCGGCGTGGTGCATCATCGCATCGAACGAAGCTCGCAGGGTGCTGCGCATCTCGGCAATCTCGGTTGCAACGCGTGCGGCCAGTCTTACTGTGCTGACGCTCTCGGCCATGACCGTGCCGTCCGCGAGCGACACGCGCTTGCCGGCAATGTCGAGAAACGCATCGTAGGCCCCCTGAAGACTTCCAATCTGGGCGCTGGAGACGATGCGGGCGAAAAGCTGTCCCCACGGCAGGCGATACAGCGGCGCGGTGTTGACTTTCAGGCCCTTCTGGCCGTCGATCTCGAAGCCTTCGGTCATCGAATGGGTGCGGTATTCGGGGATGAAGGCATCATCGACCACGATGTCGAGGCTGCCGGTTCCCTGCATGCCGAACACGTTCCAGCTGCCGTCGATCACCTGATAGTCGGAGCGCGGCAGCAGGAAGGTCAGCAGGTCGGGCTGGGCGCTCCCGTCCTCTGGCGCGAAGATCGAGCCGAGGAATATCCAGTCGCCATGCGCCGATCCGCTGGAGAATCGCCAGTGGCCCGACAGGCGGTAACCGCCGTCTGCGCGCGTGACCTTGCCGACCGGCTGGTACGTCGAGGATATGAGCGCATCCTCGTTGCTGCCCCAGACGTCGGCCTGCGCCCGGTCGTCGAACAGCGCCAGTTGAAAATCGTGGACCGCGAGCAGCCCCTGCACCCAGGCAGTCGACATGCACGCCTCGGCGAGGACCATCTGCACCTCGTAAAGCACGGCCGGGTGCATTTCGTAGCCGCCATAGCGTTTGGGCCTCACGATACGGAACAGGCCGGCATGCTTCATCTCGGCAATGGATTCGGCGGGCACATTGCCCTCTTCGTGTGTGCGTGCGGCACGCTCCCTGAGCGCAGGCAGCAGCGCGCGAGCGCGTTCGATCAGTTCTGCTTCGGTCGGAATCGCGCCGTCCGAATTCATCTTGCCATCCCGACTGGCGTCGCGCGCCTCGGTTGCACTTTCCATGCATCTTGCTCCCATCAATCGGACGAAGCTATCATTGGAACGAAGTGCAGAGTCAATATTGCGTAGAAAATAGTTGGAATGACTACGCATATATGTTGCAAATGGCGATAGCCCGGCCTAATCCGTCGGTTCCGACGGCTTCAACCACGAAACACATCAATTCGGCCACGCGGGAGAGAGAGCTTGGATTACGAATCGACGAGTCGCAGCGCCACGCTGCAAGGCGGCGACATTCATTATCACGAAGCTGGAGAAGGGCCTCCGCTCCTCCTGCTCCATGGCTCCGGCCCCGGTGTCAGTGCCTGGGCAAACTTCGGCGCCAATCTCCAAACCTTCGCCAAGACCCATCGGGTCATCATGCCCGATCTTCCGGGCTACGGGAAAACCTCCGCCGCGCTCGGCGCATCGCCGCCCGAGACGGTTGGCGTGATTGTTCAATTCATGGATGCGCTGGGAATCGAGCGCGCCGACCTGATCGGCAATTCCTTCGGCGCGATGATCGGATCGCAGCTGGCGGCGAACCTGCCGCAGCGCGTGCGCCGCTTCGTCGCAATCGGCGGCATCGGACTGTATGTCTTTTCGGCTTTTCCCGGCGAGGGCCTGCGCCGACTGTCCGAATTCGTCGAGGATCCCAAGCGCGAAACGCTCGTCGCGTGGTTGCGCTCGATGGTCTATGACGACAGCTTCGTCACCGAGGAAATGATCGAAAGCCGTCTGGCGCTCGCCACGCAGCCGGAGATTCTCGCGGCAAGCCGGGTGGTCTATTCGCGTGCCTCGCTCGATGCGATCGCCGCCGGTGCGCGCGGAGCGACCGCGCTCGCGCCGGTTGCTCACTTACCCAAAATCGAGGCTCCAACCCTGCTGTGCTGGGGTCGCGACGACAGGGTGACGCCGCTCGACGGCGCGTTGGTGCCGATGCGCATCATTCCCAATTGCGAGCTGCATGTGTTTCCGCAATGCGGCCACTGGACGATGATCGAGCAGAAGGCCGGGTTCGAGGCTGTGGTCGGCGCGTTCCTCGCGCTCGACTAGCGCGCGATCTCTCACAGGCCGAGAAGCGCCCGACCACACGACAGCAAATCAAAAGGACGCGCCATGAAACGGCTGGAAAACAAGGTGATCGTGCTTGCCGGCTCGGGCGCGATCGGCGGAGCCTGCGCGCATCGTTATGCGAACGAGGGGGCAGCGGTCCTGATCGGCGACATGGATGCCAAGGCCGCGACTTCGGTGGTGGATGAAATCTGTGCGGCTGGCGGATCGGCGGTCGGGGTCGAGCTAGATGGCACCAGCGAGGAGTCCATCGCTGCGATGGTCGCGCGCGCGGTGTCCGAATTCGGCGGCATCGACGGCTTGCACGCCAACTTTGCGAGCTTTGCCGACGGCAGCGCCAATGTCGATCTGCTCGACATGGAGCTCGATGTCTACGACGAGGAGATGCGCGTCGATGCGCGCGGGTTCCTGCTGGTTTCGCGCCACGCAATTCCCGAACTGCGCAAGCGCGGGGGCGGCTCGATCGTTTACATGAGCTCGGTTGCGGCTTACATGCCCGCACCGGTCAGGCTCGCCTATTCGATGGCGAAGTCGGCGATCCTCAGCCTGACGAGGCACGTGGCGGGACGCTTCGGGCCTGAGAACATCCGCGCCAACGCGATTGCGCCGGGCCTGATCCTCACCCCGCGCCTCGAAGCCAATCTCTCGGAGGAACAGAAGCAATTCTTCCGCCAGCAAAGCCTGTTTCGCGACAGGCTTGGGCGACCGGAAGACGTGGCCGCCATGGCCTCGTTCCTGCTCTCGGATGACGGCGCTTTCGTTACCGGACAGGTGATGTGCGTCGATGGCGGAGCGACGTGCCGCCCCTGAGTGGCAGCGACGCAGCGGGCCGACCAAGGCGGTCCGCTGGCACCCTTCCGGTCGGCAAGCAGCAGCGACACCTGGCAAGCGGAGTGCTCCTGACTCATCGTCGGCGCTTATCGGCCAAAACAGGTGCACTGATTCTGTTTTCGCGTGGCGCACTACCGGCCGGGGCGGTCCCGAACAGCTCAGATTCCAAGGTCCGCGAACATGGCGCCAAGATAGTCGGCGGAGCGCCGGACCGCCTCGACGCAGCCCAGGCCTTCAGTGCGCGGGCCAAACACCTCGATATCGAAATTGCCCGCGTAGCCCGCTTCGACGATCCAGCCGATGATCCGGCGCAGCGGAAGGTCACCCTCGCCGGGGATCGCTCGGCAGGGATAGGCCTTGTCGCCAAATACATAGTCGCCGATCTGCACCAGATGCGTGCGCGGCATGGCGCGTTCGATGGTCTGGCGCAGTCCCGCCTCCGACCAGCAGGAGAAGATATCGATGCACACGCCCAGTCCCGACAGTTCGGCAAGGGCTACGGTATCGCGCAGCGAATGGGCAATGTGGCCCTCGGCATAAAGCGTCGGAACCGGTTCGAGCAGCAGCTCGATTCCGGCCTGTTCGGCCAGTTTCAGGCAGGGAGCGATGGCTTCGCAGAATTCGTCGGCGGCTTCCTCCCATGTCAAGGTGCCGTGTCCGCCGGTGACGGTATAGACTGTCCGGCCGCCCAGATCGGCGACCGCCTCGATGATGCTTGCCATGCGATCCTGTTCGATCTTCCAGTCCTTGCCGCGAGGCGACAACGGTTCCCTCGTGAACAGGTGAGTCACGGCCTCAAGCGCGAATCCACCGCGTTGGAGCATGGCTCGCACCGGCTCGACGCCCTCATCGAGAAGCGGGCTGAGCATGCTGATCCTGCTGGGCGCAAGCGCCAGCCAGTGCTGTTCGGCGGTGGCCAGGTCATTGGTCCCAAAGCAGATCGAGTGGACGCAAAGCCGTTCATGCATGGTGCCAGTCTCCGCAAGGCGCGACCCTGTAGCGGGCCCTTCGCCCGATCGCCTCTTGCCTTATTTAGCCCATCAGATAAACTAGTGTACTAATTATTCGAGGAGGCCGATATGAGCACCGGACAAGTGGTCATGGACGGGCAGGGCTTACGGACCGGTCCGACCGCGCAGGAGGCGATCGACAACTGGGAGAAGGCCAACAGCGCCAGCGTCCCCCATTACGAGCAACGCTGGGACGTGACCGACCCGGCGCTCTATGCCGAAAACCGCTGGCAGGACGTGTTCCGAGAGATGCGGCAGGAGGCGCCGGTCAATTTCATCGCTGGTTCTCCGCATGGTGATTACTGGAACGTCGTGGCGCTCAAGGCGGTCCAGTATGTTGAGGCACTGCCGCTGATCTTCTCGTCCGACGCGCGCTATGGCGGATTTGCCATCGACGATTTCGACAAGAAGCTGAACGACGGTTCGGGTCCGTCGACGCTGCTGGCAATGGACCCGCCCGAACATACGCCCAAGCGGCGGACCATCGCACCGGCCTTCACGCCTGCGGAAATGGTGCGCCTTTCCGATCAGGTGCGGCAGCGCACCGGCAACATTCTCGATTCACTTCCGATTGGCGAACAGTTCGACTGGGTCGAGGCTGTTTCCGTCCGGCTCACGACCGACATGCTCGCCGTGCTGTTCGACTTTCCGTGGGAGCACCGCCAAGCCCTGACCTTCTGGTCCGACTGGATGAGCGACAATCGCATTAACAATTCGCGCGAACTGCTGGACCAGCGGATCGAGATCATGGGCGAAATGGCCGCTTACATGTACGGGCTGTGGCAAAAGCGGCTGAACGAACCGGAAAAGCCGGACCTGCTTTCGCGGATGATTCATTCCGACGCGATGGGCAACATGGACCCGGCCGAATTCATGTCGAACATGGCGGTGCTGATCGTTGGCGGTAACGACACCACCCGCAACACCATGACCGGCATGGTCGAAGCCTTCGACAGCTTTCCCGGCGAATGGGCCAAGCTGGAAGCCGATCCCTCGCTGATCCCCAATGCGATTCAGGAACTGATCCGCTATGTCACGCCGGTCTCGAACATGCGGCGCACCGCGACGGAGGATCATGAACTGGAAGGCCAGCTAATCCGACAGGGCGATAAGGTCGTGATGTGGTATATCTCGGCCAACCGCGACGAGAGCGTGTTCGACGAGCCTGACCGTCTTATCGTCGATCGTCCCAATGCCCGCCGTCACGTGTCGTTCGGCTACGGCGTCCACCGCTGCATCGGCGCGCGGCTTGCGGAACTGCAACTGCGCATCCTCATCGAGGAAATGCTCGCGCGAAAGATGCGTGTGAGTGTGACCGGCAAGGTCGAGCGGCTGCGCCAGAACTTCATCAACGGCTTCGCCAGCGCGGAAGTGACTGTCGAACGCGGCTGACCCGTAGTCTGACACAAGAAAATTACCGAGAGAGGAAACGCATGGTCACGCATCGCAACGCAAGGTATTCCTTGCTTGGCGCAATCGGATTGATGCTGAGCACGACACATCTCTCGGCTGCGACGGAGCAGAGCGACGTGCTGCCGCGCCCGGATGCGCCCTTTCCCGGCAAGGTCGGTCGCAGCACCGAGGATTCGGTTCCGGGCTGGGCAGCGCCAGTCACCGCACCTGAGGGCGCACCCAATGTCGTGCTCATCATGCTCGACGATGTCGGGTTTGCCGCGTCAAGCACTTTCGGCGGACCCTCGTTGACTCCGGCGCTCAGTGCGCTGGCCGCGAAGGGCCTGCGCTACAATCGGATGCAGACGACGGCGCTTTGCTCGCCGACGCGGGCGGCACTTCTGACCGGTCGCAACCACCACCGCGTCGGCTTCGGCACGGTGTCGCAATCGGCGGTCGGCTATCCGGGCTACAATGGCCTGTGGCCCAAAAGCGCGGCCTCGATAGCCGAAGTCCTCAAGCAGAACGGCTTCAGCACGGCGGCCTTCGGCAAGTGGCATAATACGCCGATGAACGAAGTCAGCCCGGTCGGCCCCTTCGATCGCTGGCCGACATCGCTCGGTTTCGAGCAGTTCTATGGCATCATGGAAGGGGCGACCAGCGAGACGGAGCCGCAACTCTATCAGGACACGCGCGCCGTCCCGGTTCCCGCGCCCGTAAACCACACTTACTATTTCACCACCGACATCACCGATCAGGCGATCTCGTGGGTCCACACGCATGAGACGCTCGCGCCCGACAAGCCCTGGTTCCTCTATTTCGCGACCGCCGCAACGCACCAGCCGCTCCATGCGCCAAAGGAATGGATCGAGAAGTATCGCGGCAAATTCGATGCAGGTTGGGATAGCCTGCGCGACGAGATATTCGCGCGCCAGCAGAAGCTTGGCGTCATACCCGCAGGGACGAAGCTGACACCCCGCCCGGACAGCATCCCGGCATGGGACACGATGTCACCCGACGCGAAGCGACTTCTGGCAAGGCAGATGGAAGTCTACGCGGGGTTCCTTGCCTATACCGATTATGAGGTCGGTCGCCTGCTCGAGGAAATCGAGAATGGCCCGGACGCTGACAACACGCTGGTGATCTACATCGTCGGCGACAACGGCGCGGAAGGCGGCGGCGGCCTGAACGGCGGCGATGCCGCGATTGCCCGCGGGCTGTTCGACGTGCCCAACCCGCTCGAGGACCAGCTGAAGCATATCGACGGGCTCGGCGGCCCGGACTACGACAACGGCTATGCCACGGGATGGGCATGGGCGTTGGGCGCACCGTTCCAGTGGGTCAAGGGTATAGCATCGCATTTCGGCGGCACCGCCAATCCCATGGTGGTGAGCTGGCCCGAGCGTATCGCAAAGCCGGGCGGGCTGCGCAGCCAGTTCACGCATGTCGTGGATGTTGCACCCACGATCTACGAAGCGGTAGGGGTTCGGGCGCCCGCGCGAGTCAATGGCGTCGATCAGATGTCGATCGACGGAACCAGCTTTCTCTACAGCCTCAACGATGCCAAGGCGCGGCCTGACAGCCGCACCCAGTATTTCGAAATGTCGGGCAATCGCGCGATCTACAAGGACGGCTGGAAGGCAGCGGCACGCCATTCGATCACCTGGGTGCGCAGGCATGACAATGACTTCGACGACGATCCCTGGGAGCTTTACAATGTCGCCAGCGATTTCAGCGAATCGCGCGACCTTACCGCGACGCATCCCGAGAAACTGGCGGAGCTGCGTCAGCTGTTCGAGCAGGAAGCAGTCAGGAACAATGTCTACCCGCTCGTAAACCCCTACAATTTCGAGGAAAACCGGAAGGCCAAGGATCCGAACGGTCCGTTTGCCGGACAGAAGACCTTCACCTTCCACGGCGATTTTCAGCGCAATTCGGTCTACGCCTCGCCCACCATCATGGGCTCGCACCGGATAACCGCCGACGTGGTGATTCCCAAGGGCGGCGCCGAGGGGATCATCCTGACGGACGGCGGCCGGTTCGGCGGCTTCACCCTCTATCTCAAGGACAATCGGCTCGTTTATGAGAGCAACTTCTTCGGAATATCCGGCGAAACGATCTCATCGGACAAGGTCCTGCCGGAAGGCAAGGTCAGGCTCGAATACAGGTTCGACAAGACCGATCCCAAGCCCAAGGGTGGCGGCATCGGCCGACTCTATGTCAATGGCGAGCAGCTCGCCGAAAAGGCC
>JAGREJ010000083.1:0-175 GCA_020446595.1 Novosphingobium sp.
CGACGCCCACGAAGGCCCGTGCCTCGTCCATGTCGTCACCAAGAAGGGCAAGGGTTATGCGCCCGCCGAAGAAAGCGACGACAAGTATCACGGCGTCCAGAAATTCAATGTCGTCACCGGTGAACAGGTCAAGAGCGCGGGCGGCCCGCCGAGCTATACCGGCGTCTTCGCCAAG